>NZ_DGMR01000017.1:4819-6920 GCF_002388495.1 Thalassospira sp. UBA4513 | reverse complement strand
CGTCGGTGGAGGCGGGTTATAGGGCCCCTATCCCGACCTGTAAACACCTTTTTCAGAAAAAAATGCATTTAATGGGAACTTTTCTGAATATTGTTATTTTTCAACAACATAGTCGAAAAGCCATATCCAACCATAAAAGTCAGACACCAGTCCCCATCAGACTCTTGGTTGAAAAATCCCGCAAAGGTCCTGAAAAAGACCGGCAAAGACTGGGCTTTTACCCGGCAAAAAACATTGCGCCCGATCAAAATGATTCGAAAAAACCAAGATTACGGGCCGTTGATTCGCCCTATCGGCCCAAAGTCCGGTTCAGCCCGTTTGATGTGATGCAATGCGCACGGTCATATTAAAGGTCATATTAACCGTGATAGTTCCGCCAATTTGCTCCAGAAGGACATATCATCCGGGCAAGGCCGCAAAATGGCGCAAAAGCAAATATGTGAACCTTTCCTTTACATTATGACCCGATGATAGGGCGAGATATCCATACCCCTCGTTATAAGACGGGCATCAGGGGACCGAAGGAAGATGATGAGACTGCGACAATATCTTATATGTGCCGCCGCCTTTGCGGGGCTCTCTCTTGCCGGGTGCTCTGGCACCAATCTTGTGCCCAATACGGGCCCGGGCAGCAGTGAAGGCAAAGGTGGCCAACCAGGTCCGTCTTTCACCCAGTTCACAGATATTCCGATGCCGTCCAATTCGTCACTCGATATGGACAGAAGCATCATCTTTGGCGCATCCGATGCCTGGCACGGGCGGCTTGTCCTGAATGCCGGCGGATCGCAAGCGCAGATGTATGATTTCTACGAGCGTGAAATGCCAAACTTCGGCTGGAGCAAGGTGACCGTGGTCCGCGCCGATATTTCGGTTCTGGTCTATGACCGTGAAAACCGGGTCGCGACCATCAAGCTGACCGGTGGCTCCTTTAGCGGATCGGTCGTCGATATCACGGTATCGCCAAAGGGCTGACTGCCAGCCCAACCAAGCAGACGAAAACTTCAAAAACAAAAAGGGTGCCAAACGGCACCCTTTTTTAATGCGAAACGCAATGGCTGGTCGATGGAGCTAGCGCGTACCGAACAGTCGGTCGCCGGCATCACCAAGGCCCGGAACGATATAAGCCTTTTCATTCAGCTTCTCATCAAGGCCGGCAGTATAGATCGGCACATCCGGATGGGCGTCCTGGAAGACCTTGACCCCTTCTGGGGCAGCAACCAGCGCCATGAAGCGGATGTCCTTGTCGGCGACACCGTATTTATTGAGCGTATCGATCGCGGCAACTGCCGAGTTCCCGGTGGCCAGCATCGGATCGACCAGAATGAATGTACGGCCTTCGACTTCGGGCAGCTTGACCAGATATTCGACCGGCATGTGGGTTTCCGGATCGCGATAGAGGCCGATATGACCAATGCGCGCGGACGGCATCAGTTCGATCAGGCCATCGGCCATGCCCGAACCGGCACGCAGGATCGGAACCACCGCCAGTTTACGGCCCTGAATGACTGGTGCCTTCATCGCGCAGATCGGCGTTTCGATGTCTTCATAGCTGACAGGAAGCTCGCGGGTGATTTCATAGCCCATGAGAAGGGCGATTTCCTTGAGCAACTGACGGAAGGTCTTGGTCGAAGTGCTGACCTTGCGCATGTGGCTCAGCTTATGCTGGATCAGCGGATGATCAAGAATATGAAGGTTCGGGAAATCCTTGTGCGTGCTCATGTGCTATCGGCCATCCTGTCTTGCTTTGCAGCCGTTCCAATCAAGCGGCTGCCGGTCTGGTGTTTGAGAACCTAGCGCGTAGCGCCTTTACCCAAAGATGGCAAGCAGAATGCCCCAATCAGAGGACAAAAACAAACCCGATGACATGAATTTGGCAATTGAATGCGCCAAGCCCAATAGAAAAGCGGGGCAGCCCATATGACCACCCCGCTCTGCATTATTACTTCTATATATATAGTGTGCGCCTTAACCGTACCCGGGATGCGCCCCGGATCAGATCAGTCTACGACGCGGTCGTTTGGCTCTGCACGAACCGGGAAACCGTCAATCGAATGATCCGCCTTGATTTTGGCGGCATCATCGCGGGCTGCCGCAAGGTTGG
>NZ_DGMR01000017.1:0-4771 GCF_002388495.1 Thalassospira sp. UBA4513 | reverse complement strand
AGGTTGGCATAGGACCCGATCCGGACATAATACCAAGCCCCTTCGTCCTCAGGCCCGCGCACGACAACGGCGACTTCAAGTCCCTTGCCGCGCAGTTCCTCGGCACGCTGGCTGGCATTTTCATGCACCTTGAAGGCACCGACCTGAACCGAGAAAGGCTTGCTGGCATCTGAGGCCGGGGCTGCGGGTGCTGGTTCCGGCGTGGTTTCGGCGGTTTCAGCCGCCGGTTCGGATGCCTCTGGCGCGGGTGCCTGTTCAGCGGTTGGCGCCGTTTCGGTCGCAGCACTGTCTTGCGCGTCTTCAACTGCCGGGGCTTCCGGTGCGGCTGGTGCATCGGTATCGCCGGTTACGTCGCGAATTTCCGGGGCGGCAATCGCCTGTTCTTCTGATCCTGCGGCTTCTTCGGTTTCAGCCACATCCGATGCGGCTTCGCTGCCAGCGGATGCGTCATCCGAAAGTGCCTCGGTACGCTGCGCGATCAGATCGCCGACCGGGTCTTCACTATCGGCGCTGATTTCCGGTGCAGGTGTTGTTGCGGCCGGCTCGGTTGCCTCAGGCGTGGCATCGGGAATTTCGGTTGGTTCTTCCGGGGCGGAGGCCAGCATTTCGACCTGCGGCTGTTCTGTCTGGGTGGTGCGCGCACCGTCTTCAGAATCCATGAACAAGCCTGCGCCGACCAGCATTCCGGCAAAGAACAAGACAAGGCCGAGCATGCCTGCGCCTGTGACCAGGCCAAGAAGGGTTTTGCGATCCATATCCGCTATCCGTGCATTAAGGTTTTGCCGATCACCGGAGCGTTCTGCCCCACGTGCGCTGCCATCACCATGCCCGTCCCGGCCATATATAAAGGCCGGAAGCGGTGCATCCTTTTGCCCGTCATCCGGATCAGTCTGCGGTTCCGGGGTTGCGCGCAAATCGGGTTTGTTGGTGTTGTCTTCGCCAGCCATGGACTTGGCCATCCTTCACGACATCAAAGTTACCCTGCTTTTGTAACCAACAGCACCTTTATAAAACGCTAAAGCCGTGCACGGATGCAACCAGGCAGCGTGCCAAAGATCGATATGGGTCAATGTGTTTTGGATAAAAAAAGGGGGACTGGTATGAATTCCGGCATTGTCCCGCACAATGATCCGGATACCAGCCCCCTCGAGTGAGAGAGATCGACCTTCGGGGAGAGAGAGTCCCGAAGATAGAAGCCATCAGGCACGCCATGTAGGCCTGATGGCCGGTCACAAACGACGTTGTCGTCTGCATTTGACAAACACAGTCATAGAGCATCGTTTTTGCAATTGCAAACGATTATCACACACATTCGCAGAAAAAATTTCAATGCGTCGAAATCGCGCTCGTAAATCGGGGCTAAGCCCCCCAACCAAAACGAGAATTTCCAGATTTCGGACCGCTTCAAACCGGCTGTGTGCCGCAGCAATCCTATGGAAATCGAGAAATAAGGGATTGTGTTCCAAACCAAGCTCTGCTTGGATCAGAACAACTACTCTTGAGAAGTAGAGGTGTGAGCGGGAGAGACGCGAGCCAATATGACCAAAGACAAAAAATAAACTTGGTTTGCTCTGGAGTGACAAAAATGACGGGAGACAAGGCCGCGAAGACGGCTATTGCAGGAGGTGCTACCAGCCTTCTGACGTTACGACGGATTTTGCTCGTAACAGGATTACTGGTTTCAGGTGCAGTGACATGGATGCTTCTTTGGACCGGTGATACCTATCGCAACTTTGCGATTGAAACACTGAACAATTCGGTCAGTGGTACAGTCAATTTCTTTGTCGGGTCGCGTATTGCCACCGACTATGCCGACAAAATTACCCCGATTGCCAATGAATGGTCGCGGCTCGGCAGCCTGGTCAAAAGTTATCAGGAAAATGACCAGACGCGCATGCAAGCCGAACTCAACATCCTGTCGAACGCACGCGAAGTGGTTCAGGGCGATGTAAACCTGATTGGTGCGATATCCTATGATCAGGAATTCAATCAACTGGCGACGTCCGAAGCCAATCTGGGCGCCAGCGTCACTGATGATCCGGACGTCAAAGCCTATTTGATCGGTCGCGACAAGGCCGAAGCCCGCAAACCGGCAAGCTTTATGTGGGCAACCCCGGACGGGCGTCCGGTCTTTAGCCTGATCCTGCCGGTTGGCGGGTTCCGCGCTGTTGGCTTCCTTGAAGTCATCACCGATCCCCTGCCCCAGCTTGCGGGCATTGGCAAGGTTCTTGGCGGCAACTTCCAGATTCTTGATAATTCTGGCAACGTGTTGTTTGAGAGCCTTGAAGCCCCGGCAGCGGCAGAAGCCGAAGCTGCCCCGACAGCAGAAGGCGATGCTGCCCCCGAAAATGCCGGGGATGCAGCACCAGAAGCCAGCAATGAAGTGCCAGCGCCCGAAACGGCCAAGGCAGGCGACACGCACCGCGCGGCAGTGGAGGTTATGATTAGTGATGGTCGTGGCGGTGTCTGGGCCGAGGCCCGGTTTGACCGCGACGTGTCTGATTTCTATGCCCAGACAGATAGCCTGCGGCTGTTGTCGATCGAAATCCTTGTCGGCGTGCTTCTGGCGGCCTGGATTGTTGGCTGGATCCTGTTGCGCACCACGGTTCTGCGCAATCTGCGCGCCTTTGCCGGTGCGATGACGTCAATCTCGAACGGGGACACCAACGTCAATCTGCCCAATGTCGGCAATGACGAAATCGGCGAAATGAAAAAGGCATTGATTGCCTTGCGTGAATCGGTGCGTCAGGCCTTGATCTTGCAAAACATGGTCGAAAATACCCCGACCATGACCGCGATGATCCTGCCTGATGGCAAGCTGAGTTACCTTAACGCCAGTGCGCAAGACTATCTTGGCGGGACAACGGCAACGATTTCGGGTGATTTCCTTAATCTTGGATCGGAGTTCCAGGCCAAGCTTGCCAATCCGAACAACCTGCCGTTTACCGAGATCATCCAGACTGATCGCGGTTATCTTGATATCCTTGCCGCCCCGGTCCGCGACAAGGACAATGTCCTTTTGGGCACCATGCTGGCCTGGAACGACGTGTCAGAGCGTGAGGAAAGCAAGATCGCGGTCACCGAACTGATGGCCGAGGTTGCCCGTGTGGCCCAATCAGTGACCGAACAGTCCGAAGGGTTGCTGAGCCTTGCCAGTGAACTGACAAACCAGTCGGAAAACACAGTACAGCAATCGGGCGGTGCACTGGATGTTTCGCGCGAGGCGGCATCAAATACCCGAAATGTCGCCACCGCGGTTGAGGAACTTTCATCCTCGATCGCCGAAATCAACCGTCAGGCGACCGAGGCTTCCACCGTGACCGGACGGGCACGTGAAGAAGCCGAGGAGAGCCAGCGCAATATCGGATCGCTTGAAAAGGCCAGCTCCGAGATCGGATCGATCATTGATCTGATCAACGACATTGCCCATCGCACCAAGCTTTTGTCGCTTAATGCGACGATTGAAGCCGAGCGTGCCGGTGAACTTGGCAAAGGCTTTGCCGTGGTTGCCAACGAGGTCAAATCGCTTGCCGATCAGACCGCAAACGCAACCGGCCAGATTGGTGACCTGACGGCTGCCATTCAGGAAGAAGTGCAAAAGGCAGCTCATTCGATCAGCACGGTTGGGGAAGTTATTCATCAGGTCAACGACATCCAGTCGACCATCACCCAATCGGTTGATGAACAACGCCGTGCCACCGGTGAGATTTCCGAAAACGTTCAACGCATCGCAGCTGGTGCGGGATCGATGGATGAAATGATCACCTTTGTGAATGACGGCGCACAAAGCACCGGGCGCAGTGCGCATGATCTGAACACGGCCAGCCATAACCTTTCGGAAGTGGCACGCAACCTGTCAGAGAAAATGCGCGAGTTCAGCGAGCGGATGAAGCTGACCTGATCGGCTTTGTGACATTTTCCAACGCAAAGGGCGGCATCCTGTGGGTGCCGCCCTTTGTCATTTCAACAGATATGGTCGCGTAATCAGCTTGCCACGGATTTCGAGGCGATTTCATACAAATCGCGCGAGATTTCCGGCTTGGCGAGGATACGGTTAAGTTCGGCCTTCATCTTGTCCGCGCGATCCGCATCGTATTTTGCCCATTTGCCAAGCGGGGCACACAGACGTGCGGCAACCTGCGGGTTGATGTCATCAAGCTCGATCAGGCGATCAGCATAGAAGGCATAGCCCGAACCATCCTTGGCATGGAAATGACGCGGATTGCCCATGGCAAACGCCCCGATCAGCGCACGCACCTTGTTGGGATTGCGCATGGTAAAGGCCGGATGGCTCATCAGATCCTTAATGCGCGCCAAGGTATCATCCCGCGATGACATCGCCTGCAAGGAGAACCATTTATCGAGAACGACACCATCATTGGCAAAGCGTTCCTCGAAATCGGCCAATGCGGTTTCACGGCCCGGATGATCAAGGTTATTGAGCACCGAAAGGGCGGCCATCTGATCGGTCATGTTATCAGCCGTGCCATACTGCGCGACTGCCACGTCGGCAAATTCATCCGCCCCGCTTGCCACCAGATAGCCAAGGGCCGTTGCCCGCAATGCACGCTGCCCCGCCGACGTCGCATCAGGCGTAAAGGCCGCGTTTGAGGCATTCTGGTGATAGGTATTGGCGAAATCATCCGAAAGCGCCTGGCCAATGCGTTTGCGCAAGGCGGTGCGCACCTGATAGATCGCCTCGGGATTGGCGGGCTTGCGTTGTTCGGACAGGAACGCCTCACCCGGCAAGACAAGCGCATCGGCGCGGAAC
>NZ_DGMR01000028.1:0-5179 GCF_002388495.1 Thalassospira sp. UBA4513 | reverse complement strand
TAGCTGCAGGCAAAAAGAACCGAGCCGGGGAGTTCTTCTGCCACCGTGCCTTAACCCCGGATGTGAAGGACACAAATCAACGTAAACAGGCGACGCGCGGTATTTTCATCAATCGTCACCTTGTCGGCCAGAAGCTCTCGCAATTGCTCGGAGCCCTCGTTGTGAAGACCACGTCTCGCCATATCGATGGTTTCGATCTGGGCGGCGCTGGCCTTTTTGATGGCGTCATAATAGCTTTCGCAGATCATGAAATAGTCTTTGACGATCCGGCGGAACGGCGACAGCGGCACGGGAATGGTCGTCAGGTTCTCGGTATCATCGTCGCCGCGCACATCCATATAGATGCGGTTTTCTTCGATGCGCATATGCACCGAATACGGACCTTCGAAACCGCCAGCAGGTTCGAAATGGTTTTCTTCGAGAAGGTCATAGATCGCCACCGCCTGCTCATGCTCGACCTCAGGACGGCGTCTTACCTTGTATTTCTCGTCAAGATAGATACCGGCAATACACTGGTTTTCTGCCATGGCTCTCTCGCTCCGGTCCCTTCACACGCTGCATTGCAACAGCTTACATCTGGTTTGAACGGATCGCTACCGAAAGTCCATGTGCCTGCAGACCTTCGCTTTCTGCAAGGGCGATTGCCGCCGGGCCGATTTTTGCCAGACTTTCGGGTGTGCACTTGATCAGCGACGAACGCTTGATGAAGTCCAGAACCCCGAGGCCGGACGAGAAACGCGCCGAGCGGGCCGTCGGCAGGACATGGTTCGGGCCGGCAACATAATCGCCGATGGCCTCTGGGGTATAACGGCCCAGGAAAATCGCACCGGCATGGTGAATGTCTTCTGCCAGCGCGTCCGGGTCGTCGACCGCCAATTCCAGATGTTCCGGTGCGATCCGATCCACAAGGGCCGGAGCCTGCGACAGATTTTCGACCAAAACAATTGCACCAAAGTCGCGCCAGCTTGCTCCGGCGATTTCTGCACGCGGCAGTTTTTCAAGATGCTTGTCGATTGCGACCTGCACGCGATCGGCAAATTCCGCGTCGTCAGTGATCAGGATCGATTGCGCAACCGGGTCATGTTCGGCCTGCGACAACAGATCTGCGGCCACCCAGCTTGGATCATTGCTGCCATCGGCAACCACCAGAATTTCCGACGGGCCCGCAATCATATCAATGCCGACCTGACCAAACACACGGCGTTTGGCCGCGGCAACAAACGCGTTGCCCGGACCGACGATCTTGTCGACCGGCTTGATCGTTTCGGTGCCATAGGCAAGAGCCGCAATCGCCTGCGCCCCGCCAATGCGGTAAATCTCGTCCACACCAGCAATTCGGGCCGCAGCCAGAACCAGCGGGTTCATTTTATTGTCAGGCGTCGGCACTACCATAACAAGGCGTTCCACACCGGCAACCTTGGCCGGAATGGCATTCATCAGAACCGATGACGGGTAAGATGCCAGACCGCCCGGAACATAAAGCCCGGCTGCGGACACCGCACGCCAGCGCCAGCCAAGCTCAACACCGCTTTCATCGGTATAGCGTTCATCGGCCGGCATCTGCTTTTCGTGATAGGCACGAATGCGCTTTGCCGCCAGTTCCAGCGATTTGAGAAGGTCTGCGTCAATGTCGGCAACCGCGGCATCGACCTCGGCCGCACTCACCGCCATGCCGGATGCGTCGATACCAAGGCGATCAAAGCGGTTGGTGTAGTCGCAAACTGCTTCATCACCGCGATTACGGACATCGGCGATAATATCAGCAACAGCCGCATCGACATCGGCGTCCGATTCGCGTTTCATGCCCAGAAGCTTGACGAAATCTTCTTCGAAGCTGGCGTCAGTAATCGAAAGCTTAAGCGGCATTGAGCACCTCGGAGAAACGGTCGATCCAGGGCTGGATATCGGTCGGGCGGGTTTTCAGCGCAGCACGATTAACGATCAGACGCGACGTCACGTCCGCGACATGTTCGATTTCACGCAAACCATTGGCCTTAAGCGTGTTGCCCGTCGACACAAGGTCGACGATACGGCGGCACAGACCAAGTGTTGGTGCCAGTTCCATCGCGCCGTTCAGCTTGATGCATTCGGCCTGCACGCCCCGTTTGGCAAAATGGGTGCGAGTGATGTTGGGATATTTGGTCGCGACCCGGACATGCGACCAGCGTGACGGGTCATCGCCCTCGATCATTTCTTCGGGTTCGGCAACGGCGATCCGGCAATGCCCGATATTAAGATCCAGCGGCGCATAGATATCGGGATAGTCAAATTCCATCAGGACGTCATTGCCGCAGACACCGATGTGCGCCGCGCCAAAGGCGACGAAGGTTGCGACGTCAAAGCTGCGCACACGGATGATATCGATATGCGGATGGTTGGTGGCGAAACGAAGCGCACGGGATTTCGGATCATCAAATGCCGCTTCAGGTTCGATCCCGGCGGATCGTACCAGTGGCATCACCTCGTCAAGAATGCGCCCCTTTGGCAGGGCAAGCACCAGCTTTTCGTCACTCATCAATCAGTCGCCTTACGCGTTTTCAATTATCCGGTCGACCTGATATCAGGCCGGAACCCGGACACGTTCGATCTGCGCCCCGCAGGAGCTCAGTTTTTCTTCAAGCCGCTCATAACCGCGGTCCAGATGGTAGACACGGTTAATAACCGTCTCGCCCTCGGCTGCCAAGCCTGCAAGCACCATCGAAACCGATGCACGCAGATCGGTTGCCATGACTTCAGCCCCCGAAAGCTTTGCACTGCCGCGGACAATCGCCGAACGGCCATGCACGTTGACATCAGCGCCCATGCGGCTGAGTTCCGGAACGTGCATGAAACGGTTTTCGAAAATGGTTTCGGTGATCATGGATGCACCGTTGGCAACCGACATCAGCGCCATGAACTGGGCCTGCATATCGGTCGGGAAGCCCGGATAAGGTTCGGTCATCACGTCAACCCCCTTAAGCGTCGCACGGTTGCCGCGCACCTTAAGGCCATCTTCGGTTTCTTCAACCTCGACCCCGGCTGCGCGCATCGCATCAACAAGGCTGTCAATCAGTTCCATGCGGGTTCCGGTCAGTTCGATCTCGCCACCGGTGATGGCGGCGGCAATCGCATAGGTGCCGGTTTCGATGCGATCCGGCACAACCGAATATTCCGCGCCATGCAGGCGCGGCTTGCCGGTAACTTTGAGGGTATCGGTTCCTATGCCTTCGATCTCGGCCCCCATGGCAACAAGGCAATGAGCAAGATCAGATACTTCCGGTTCGCGCGCGGCATTGGCGATGGTGACAACACCGTCGGCCAGCGATGCGGCCATCAGCGTGTTTTCCGTCGCGCCCACCGAAACCTGCGGGAACAGGACATGTCCGCCTTTCAGGCCGTCGGGCGCGCGGGCTTCGATGTAGCCCTCGGTCAGGTGGATTTCCGCCCCCATGGCTTCCAGCGCCTTGAGATGCAGGTCAACCGGACGGTTGCCAATCGCACACCCACCAGGAAGCGACACACGGGCAACACCACAACGCGCGACAATCGGGCCGAGTACAAGGACAGATGCACGCATCTTGCGCACCAGATCATAGGGTGCCGTGGTCGAGGTGATTTCCTTCGCAGTCATTTCAAGAACGCGACCGGTATGGCCACCATTGGGCGCATGCCCGTTCAGATGCAACGCGACACCATGCTGGGCCAACAGATTGGCCATCGATGTGATATCTGCCAGATGCGGCAGGTTCGATAATGTCAGCGTTTCATCTGTCAGAAGGGCTGCTGCCATCAACGGCAAAGCCGCGTTTTTGGCACCGCCGATTGCAATTTTGCCCTGCAGCCGGCGACCACCGGAAATCTTGATCTTGTCCATTCAGTCCTCTTTGTACTGCGCGCGATGGCGCAGCGAACGCGTGTCTTGGCGTATCACCAACAGATTGTTGCCACCCCTTTATCACAGGCGCGGCAATGTGACACCTTTTTGGCCCATATATTTCCCTGCACGATCCGCATAGGAGGTATCGCATTCACTTTCCGCCTTGAGGAAAATGAACTGACACGCCCCTTCATTGGCATAAATGCGCGCCGGAAGCGGTGTGGTGTTGGAAAATTCAAGGGTTACATGCCCTTCCCATTCGGGTTCAAGCGGCGTGACATTGACGATGATGCCACACCGGGCATAGGTCGATTTCCCAAGGCAGATCACCAGCGTGTCGCGCGGGATGCGGAAATATTCCACCGTGCGCGCGAGCGCGAAACTGTTGGGCGGGATCACGCACACGTCGGTCTGGCGGTTAACGAACCCGTCATCGGAAAATTCCTTGGGATCGACGATGGCCGAGTCGACATTGGTGAAAATCTTGAACTCGTCGGCGACGCGGGCGTCATAGCCGTACGAACTGACACCATAGGAAATCACACCATCGCGTTTGAAACCGTCGACAAACGGTTCGATCATGCCTTTTTCCTGCGCCATCTGGCGTATCCAGTGATCCGGTCTTACCGACATAGTGCCACCCCTGTTTTTGCGAAAATCCCAACCACGTTCAGCACCCACGGTTTTACCCGCCCGCTGGCCTCAAGATCAACCAAACGATGCACGCGCCCATCAAAGCGAAGGTGAAAAATGACGCGCGTGATCAGTCCTCAGATTTTTCGTCTGTAGCCGGACCTTGTGGATCGCTTTTGCGTGAGCGTTGCTGTTGCTTGCGCTTGGCCAGATTGGCACGCAGGGCTTCGGCTTCGCGTTTCAAGCGTTCCTCGTTTACGGCCGGACGCATGTCAGATTTTTTTGCAGTCATGTTGCAATCAAAGTTCCGTCAGATTTATGCGGGTTTGAGCGATTGGCCTGTTATAAAACAGCGCGCGGAAAATTACAGCCGATCTTGACGAAAACAGGGCGAAAAGGCCTGCGACGGGAACAATCGAAAAACTTCGCATAATTCAGGCTTGACCAATTACAGATACGTGGCCTATAACCCGCCCGCACCGCAAGGGCTCATGCTGCTGTAGCTCAGGGGTAGAGCACTCCCTTGGTAAGGGAGAGGCCGGGAGTTCAAATCTCCCCAGCAGCACCATTTTCCAAGTACATTTCAGAACAATGTTTGCAAGCCCGCATCAAAGTGATGCGAGCCTACATTGTGTTTATTTGTCTGGATATTAAGGAAAGTCGCGCGCTCTAGGTGTGAGCTTTCAACAG
>NZ_DGMR01000033.1:0-15139 GCF_002388495.1 Thalassospira sp. UBA4513 | reverse complement strand
TCCTGGGCATGATGTACTACTTCATCCCGAAGCAGGCCGAGCGTCCGGTCTACTCCTACAAGCTCAGCATCATTCACTTCTGGGCGCTGATCTTCCTCTATATCTGGGCGGGTCCGCACCACCTGCACTACACCGCGCTGCCGGATTGGGCCTCGACCCTTGGCATGGTGTTCTCGGTCGTGCTGTGGATGCCCTCCTGGGGTGGCATGATCAACGGGTTGATGACGCTGTCTGGGGCCTGGGACAAGCTGCGCACCGACCCGGTCATCCGGATGATGGTGATCTCCGTGGGCTTCTACGGCATGTCGACCTTCGAAGGCCCGGTCATGTCGATCAAGGCGGTCAACGGCCTGTCGCACTATACCGACTGGACCATTGGTCACGTGCATTCCGGTGCGCTTGGCTGGGTTGCCTTCGTATCGTTCGGTGCGATCTACTTCCTGATCCCGGTCCTTTGGCACCGTGAACGCCTGTATTCGATGCGCCTTGTGGCTCATCACTTCTGGCTCGGTACCATCGGGATCGTTCTTTACATCACCTCGATGTGGGTTTCGGGGATCATGCAGGGCCTGATGTGGCGCGCCTATGACGACCTTGGCTTCCTGCAGTATTCCTTCATCGAAACTGTCGAGGCAATGCATCCCTACTACATCATTCGTGCAACCGGTGGCCTGCTGTTCTTGCTGGGTTCGCTGCTGATGGTCTGGAACATCTACAAGACCATCAAGGGTGACCTCCGTAACGAAGCACCAATCGGCACACCTGCACCCGTTGCAGCCGAATAAGGGGGGAACCAGAGATGCTTCTTAAAAAACACCATATCGTAGAAAAGAACGTCTTCTTTCTGATCCTTGGTATTTTCCTGACCATCATCATCGGCGGTATCGTTGAAATTGTACCGTTGTTCACGATGGAACAGACCATTGAGAAAGTGGAAGGTGTCCGTCCCTATTCGCCACTCGAACAGGCCGGTCGTAACATCTATCTCCGTGAAGGTTGCTATAATTGCCATTCCCAGCAGATCCGTCCGTTCCGTGACGAGGTCGAACGTTATGGCCATTACAGCCTTGCAGCAGAATCGATGTATGACCATCCGTTCCAGTGGGGGTCAAAACGAACCGGTCCGGATCTGGCACGTGTCGGCGGAAAATATTCCAACGCATGGCATGTGGCCCACCTGATTGACCCGCGCGCTGTTGTGCCGGAATCGATCATGCCGGGTTATCCGTTCCTGGCGGAACGCAAACTGAATTTCGATGACGCTCAGGCACATCTCGAGACCCTCAAGATGGTAGGTGTCCCCTACACAGACGAGATGATCGAGGCAGCCAAGGCAGACCTGTATCTGCAGGCCAGCGAGGATGCGGCCTATGACGATGATTTCCTCGCGCGCTATCCGAATGCGGCAACAGGTGACTTTGACGGCAACCCGGCAGAATTGACCGAAATGGATGCGCTTGTTGCGTACCTGCAGGTCCTGGGCCGGATGGTCGACTTCACCACCTACAACCCGCAGATGAACCTGCGCTAATGCAAGGGGATCGTCATGGAATTCTTTACGCAACTCGCTGACTTTTTCCGCCCTCTGTGGGGTCTGTGGCTGATGCTGCTGTTCGGCGCGATTATTGCCTGGGTCATGTGGCCAAGCAAAAAGCGCAACAAGGACATGGAATCGCATGCGCAGATCCCCTTCCGGGATCAGGATTGAGGGGAGAACAGAGCAATGTCGACAAAAGTCGAGAAAGATCAGGTATCCGGCACAGATACCACCGGTCATGAATGGGATGGCATCAAGGAACTGAATACTCCGCTGCCGTCCTGGTGGGTCTATGTCTTCTGGATCACCGTCATCTGGTCTGTTGGTTACTGGGTGGTTTACCCGTCCTGGCCGACTGCCAATGACTATCTCAAAGGTATGTTTGGCACCACCAACCGTACCGAACTGCACGAAACCATGGCCAGTGTTGCGGCCGAACGTGCACCTTACATGGAACGTCTGGCTGCCCTGGATGTATCGGAAATCGCCAATGACAGCGAACTTCTGAACTTCTCCATGGCTGGCGGCAAGGCCGTTTTCGCCGATAACTGCGCACCGTGCCATGGCACCGGTGGTTCGGGTAACCCGGGCTTCCCGTCGCTTCAGGACGATGCGTGGCTTTGGGGCGGGACGCTTGATGCCATCAACCAGACACTGCATGTCGGTGTGCGCTGGGATGCCAATGAAGATACCCGCTTCAATGATATGCCGGCATTTGGGCGTGACGAACTGCTTGAACGCGACCAGATCGAAGATGTGGTTCAATATGTTCTGTCCTTCACGGACCGTGCAACTGACGCCGCTGCGGCTGATCGCGGTGCGGTGGTCTTTGAGGAAAACTGCGCTTCTTGCCACGGTGACGATGCCAAAGGCATTCAGGATCTCGGTGCACCGAACCTGACAGACGCCATCTGGCTCTATGGTGGTTCGAAAGAAACCATCACCGAAACGGTCATGAATTCCCGTCGCGGCGTCATGCCGGCATGGGAAGGCCGTCTGGACGAAGAAACCATCAAAATGCTGACGGTTTATGTCCACTCGCTCGGTGGCGGCCAGTAAGTCCGCGTTCAAATACAACTTTTTCAAAAAGGCCCGTGATTTGTAATCGCGGGCCTTTTTCTTTTCCGGGCGGCTCAGCCACAACAATTCATACCAATATCGGCTAATAAATTGACATGTGTCATGGTGAGCAAGCCGGGTCTCTCGTATTTTCTGCCTGAGATTTGAATAATTAGAGTTTGCTCTGCAAAGCTGCCAGAAACCCAAGTTCTCCTGACAGACCAACCTTCAAAGCGACTGGCGGGTTCGCCCCGCACAGAGAGCAGTCGCAAGGTTCAGAGCAACAACCAGGTAGCGAACATGGCCATGTCCACTTTGCAGCAACCAGATATCGAACCCAAAAACGTCCCGCACATCGTCGACGAAGGCGATTATGATGAAGTCCCGCTTTATAAAAAGCGCGACAAAGTCTATCCGAAGCGCGTCTCAGGACGTTTCCGGAACCTGAAGTGGTTTGCGCTGATTGCCCTTCTGGCCATTTACTGGGTCGTGCCTTGGCTGCGCTGGGACCGTGGGCCAAGCGCACCGGATCAGGCCGTTCTGATCGATATGGATCTGGGGCGTGCCTATTTCTTCTTTATCGAAATCTGGCCACAGGAAGTCTATTACATCACCGGCATCCTGATCATGGCCGCTGTGGGCTTGTTCCTCGCAACGTCCCTTTTCGGGCGTATCTGGTGCGGCTATGCCTGCCCGCAAACAGTGTGGACGGACCTGTTCATGCTGGTTGAACGCTATATTCAGGGTGACCGCAACGCCCGTGTCCGCCTCGACAAATCGAAATGGACGCTGGAAAAAATCTGGAAAATCAGTGCAACGCATCTGGCATGGATCGTCATTTCCATGGCGACCGGTGGTGCTTTTGTCCTTTATTTCCACGATGCCCCGACCGTGATGGTCGATATCTTCACCGCCAATGCCACCTTTGGCACTTATGTCACCATCGCGTTCCTGACGGGCTCTACTTACCTTCTGGCAGGCTGGGCACGTGAACAGGTTTGCACCTATATGTGCCCGTGGCCGCGTTTCCAGTCCGCCATGCTTGATGATGAAAGCATGATCGTCACCTATGAAAGCTGGCGCGGTGAAACGCGTGGTCCGATCAAACGTAAAAACCTTGTGCGCGGCGAAGTGCCCGAAACCGGTCACTGTATCGACTGCCACGCCTGCGTGAACGTTTGCCCGACCGGTATCGATATCCGCGACGGCTTGCAACTGGAGTGCATTGGCTGTGGGCTGTGCATCGATGCCTGCAACGAGATGATGGACAAGGTCGGTTTCCCGCGCGATCTGGTTCGGTTCGACTCGGTCCAGAACTCCCAGCTTCGTTCACAGGGCAAGGCGACCCGCGTGCGCATCATTCGCCCACGCACAATCTTCTATTCATTGCTGCTGGTGATCATTGCCGTGGTCATGATGTTTGGTCTTGCCAACCGTTCGGTGCTTGAACTCAATGTTCTGCGTGACCGTAACCCGCTGTTCGTCGCCCTGTCTGATGGTGACGTGCGCAACGGCTATACCCTTAAGGTTCTCAACAAGGAACAGGCAGAAAAAACCTATGTTCTGTCGCTTGAAGGGATTGATGCAACTGATTTCCAGATCATCGGCCTGACCCCGAACCAGGACGGCACCTATGATCTTGACGTGGCCCCGGACCGGGTCGGCAGTTTCCGTGTCTTTGTGGCAGCGGATCCCCAAACACTTGATGGTAAATCGACACCATTTGAATTCACGGTGACCGATAAGGAAACCGGCAATACCGAAACATATGATACAGTGTTCGCCGGTCCGGAAAACGACCGCTGATCGCAGATGCGTTTCAGTTCAGGAGACAAGATATGGCAATGCAGATGACATCACCTTCCACAGATCAGAATGGCCCGCGCAAGTCGGATCGCTGGATCCCGTGGTATTTTGTCGGCGGCTTCGCCGTCATGCTGATTGCCAATATCTCGCTGATCACGTTTTCGATGACCAGCTGGAATGGCCTTGTGACCAAACATGCCTTCGAAGAGGGCAACAACTATAACGCGGCCATTTCCGGTGCTGCCCGTCAGGAAGAACTGGGCTGGCGCAGCAAGCTTAGTGTCGATGGTGTCATTGATCAAAACGGCACCATCACCGTCCTGTTCCGCGACAAAGATTCCAATCCGATCACTGGGGCAAAAATGTCCATCGTGATGTCGCGGGCGGATCGTGATGATCTTGATACCACCATCGCGATGGCCGAAATCGCACCGGGTGAATATCGTGCAAGTGCTGCCTTCCCAGTTTATGGTCGTTGGCAATTGCGTACCATCGCCAACGCGATGGGCGATGATTATCAAACTGTCGAGTATGTCGTCGTAAATCCATGAACGTCGCCCTTCAGCCCTGTCGCCATTGCGGCGAGCCGGTGACAGCCATGTCACCTGCCGCGCCCGACTTTTGTTGTGCCGGTTGTGCTGGCGCCTATGAGCTATTGGGCGAAATGGGGCTGACATCCTATTACAACCGACGTGCAATCGATCCCAAGGTCCGGGCCCTTCGCCCGGACGAAGACGAAATCGCAAGCTTTGATTTCACCGAACTGGCCAGCACCGATACCGACGGTCATCATCATCTGAACCTGATGGTCGATGGCATTCATTGTGCGGCCTGTGTCTGGCTGATCGAAACCCTGTTGCACCGAAACAGTGCCGTATTGCAGGCCCGCGTCAATATGACGACACGCCGCCTGCGCCTGAGCTGGCAGGGCGATGTTTCCGATATCGAAGACATCATTCGCCCGGTGATGCAGATGGGCTATCGCCTGATCCCGTTTGATCCGGCCGCCCTTGAACAGGCAACAACATCGCGCAACAAGGAATTGCTGCGCTGTCTGGCGGTTGCCGGGTTTGCAGCCGGGAACGTGATGTTGCTGTCGGTCTCGGTCTGGGCCGGATATTTTCAGGGCATGGGCGGGGCGACCCGCGATCTGTTTCACTGGATATCGGCCCTGATCGCGCTGCCTGCGGCGGCCTATGCCGGATTGCCGTTTTATCGATCCGCCCTTGGCGCCATTCGCAATCGCCGGGTCAATATGGATGTGCCAATCAGTCTGGGCGTCATTCTGGCACTTGGCATGAGCTTGGCACAAACCATTCGCGGCGAACCGCATGCATATTTCGACAGTGCGATTACCCTTTTATTCTTCCTTTTGATCGGGCGCTATCTTGATGGTCGTGCGCGCGGGCAGGCACGCTCGGCGGCTGAACATCTTCTATCGCTGAATGCCCGCTCGATCACCGTGATTGAACCTGATGGTACGCGGCGCCTGATCGCACCGCAAAAGGCCACACCGGGCATGATTGTTCTGGCTGCGGCCGGTGAACGGATCGGCATCGATGGCAAGGTGATCGACGGACAGTCCGATGTCGATACCAGCATCATCACCGGTGAAAGCATCCCCGTTCTGACCCGTCCGGGCACCACCGTATTTGCTGGAACCACCAATATTTCCGCCCCGCTTCGTATCGAAGTCACGGCAACCGGCGGCAATACGTTGCTGTCCGAAATCGTGCGTCTGATGGAAAATGCCGAACAGGGCCGTGCCAGATATGTCGCCATTGCTGATCGGGTGGCAAAGGCCTACGCGCCGGTTGTTCATACCCTGTCGCTGGCGACCTTTATCGGCTGGTGGCTGATTGGTGGGATTGGCTGGCAGGATGCGCTGATGAACGCCATCGCCGTTCTGATCATTACCTGTCCCTGTGCGCTGGCGCTTGCGGTTCCGGTGGTTCAGGTGATTGCCACCGGGCGTCTGTTGCGTGCGGGCATTCTTGTCAAATCGGCAACCGCCCTTGAACGACTGACCAAGATCACCGGCATCATTTTCGATAAAACCGGCACATTGACCACGGGCAAACCCGAACTGGTCGGCCAGCCACAGCAAGACAAACTGATGCTTGCCGCCGGTATGGCCGCCAACAGCAACCATCCGTTATCCCGCGCACTGGTGCGTGCCGCCGGAAACGTAACCCCGCAAACCAATGTTACCGAACAAGCTGGCCTTGGCCTGATGATGCAGGGTCCCGCGGGTCCGATCCGGCTTGGCAGTCGTGCTTTCTGCGATGTTGCCGAAAACGCCGATGTACCATCCGATATTACCGGACCGGAATTGTGGCTATCTGAACCGGGCATTGCCCCGACCCGGTTTGTCTTCCGCGATACGATGCGCAGCGACGCACCCGAAGTGATCGACACCCTGCGCACGCGTGGCTTTGAAATGACCCTGTTGTCAGGTGACCGCGAAAGCACCGTGCGCCAGCTTGCGGAAACGCTTGGCATTACCAGTTGGATGGCACGGATGTCGCCAACCGAAAAAGCCAACCATATTCAGGCCCGCGCGGATCGCGGCAACCATGATTTGATGGTCGGCGATGGTATCAATGACGCACCGGCCCTTGCCGCCGCCCATGCATCAATGTCGCCGGCAACGGCTGCTGAAATTTCGCAAAACGCGGCCGATATCGTGTTTCAGGGTGATCGGCTCGGCGCCGTGATCGAAGCAATTGATGTTGCCCGCAAGGCTGATCGACTTGTCCGTCAAAATTTTGCCCTGTCCTTTGCCTATAACGTGATCACGATCCCGCTGGCGGTATCAGGGTTTGTCACCCCGCTTTTTGCGGCAATCGCCATGTCATCCTCATCCCTGATTGTGATCGCCAATGCCTTGCGTTTACACGCAAAATCGGGCAAGTCTGACGGGGTCGGCATCAAACCGGCGACCACGTTGTCGCAGCAGGCAGGGATATAATGCCATGAGCAACCTCCTTCTCCTGATCCCGATTGCATTGTTTCTGGGCCTTCTGGGCCTTGGGGCCTTCTTGTGGTCGTTGCGTTCCGGGCAGTTTGACGATATGGAAGGTGCGGCAAATCGCATTCTGTTTGATGACGATGACGTCACGCCTCCGGGGAACTCAAAGAAGTTCCATCAAGGCGATAGTTAGAATTGCTTGAAACAGGGCTATCTCATCGGATAGATTTGTTTACAATCCGCCTACCGGGTCACCAGCATCGGAGTCTACGATGGCAGTCCGCCCCCAAATCTGCGAAGCCTGTTCTATCAAGGACTTAACTTTTTGCTCCGCATTGCATGGCGATGAACATGATCAGCTGCGTCAATTGCTTACGCATGCACATTATGACCCGCACACCACGATTTTCCACGAGGCAGAAGACGCCGACTACGTCTTCAACGTCACGTCTGGCTCGGTAAAGTTGTATAAATTGCTGGGCGATGGCCGCCGTCAGATCACCGGTTTCCTGTTTGCCGGTGACTTTCTTGGCCTCGCACTGAATGCCAATTACAGCTACACCGCCGAGGCGATTGAACCGGTAACCGCATGTCGGTTCCCGCGCCAGAAGCTGGAAAAACTGTTCGACAAGTTTCCGCATCTTGAAAAACGCATGCTGGGCATGGCGGTCGATGAACTGGCCGCCGCACAGGATCAGATGCTTCTGCTTGGCCGCAAGACCGCCAAGGAAAAGGTCGCATCCTTCCTTCTGATGCTGGCCCGCCGTCAGGAACACCGCGGCGAAAGCAGCGAGACCATCAACGTGCCCATGAGCCGTTCCGACATTGCCGACTATCTGGGTCTGACCATTGAAACCGTGTCACGCACCCTGACCCAGTTGCGCAAGGAAGCGACGATCACGCTAAAGGATAACCGCCATATCGAGGCGGTCGGTCTCGACATGCTTGAAGATCTTGCCGAAGGTCTGTGATTTCTGCGTGCTTGTAATCGGCCAATAGCATTTTAGGACGCTGATCCTTCGAACAATCAGCCAAACCACGCCCGAAATCCCGGTTATTGGCCGAATTGCCTATTTCGCGATTGCAAAAAAGGTTTCCCGATCGCGGTCATGATATTGTAAACATGACCGCACGCTCGACAAAGATCGGGCAGCGAAATCCGGTTGTACCGGGGGAGAAACGTCATGAGTGCCACCAGCAAAAAGATGGGCCGGACCTCCGTCCCAGAACTCCGTGCCCGCAAGGGCAAAGATCCGATTGTCTGCCTGACGGCCTATACCGCGCCGATGGCGCAACGCCTGGATGAACATTGCGACCTGCTTCTGGTCGGTGATTCACTGGGCATGGTTGTCTATGGCATGGAAAGCACGCTTGCCGTGACCGTCGATATGATGGTCAACCATGGCAAGGCCGTGATGCGCGGATCAAAGAATGCCTGTGTTGTTGTTGATCTGCCGTTTGGCAGCTATCAGGAATCCAAGGAACAGGCGTTCCGCACGGCATCCCATATTCTGGCTGAAACCGGCTGTGCCGCGGTCAAGCTTGAAGGCGGTGCCGAACTTGCCGAAACCATCGAATTCCTGACCTTGCGCGGCGTACCGGTCATGGCCCATATCGGCCTGATGCCCCAACAGGTCAACACCATGGGTGGCTTCAAAAGCCAAGGCCGCGACGAAGAAACCGCACGCAAGACCGTTGCTGATGCCAAGGCGGTTGCCAAGGCGGGTGCCTTTTCGGTTGTTGTCGAAGGCACGGTTGAACCCGTCGCACGTCAAATCACCGAGGCCATCGACATCCCGACCATCGGCATTGGTGCCTCGGTCGCCTGTGATGGGCAGGTTCTGGTCACCGAAGACATCCTTGGTCTGTTTTCCGACTTCACGCCGAAATTCGTCAAACGCTACGCCAATCTTGGCGATGCGGTATCCGAGGCCGTCGGCCAATACGCCGACGAAGTGCGCACCCGTCAGTTCCCGACGGATGAACATTGCTTTGGGTTAGCGAAAAAAGGTAAGTTGCGCGCGGTCTGATCCAGACCGCCGCGATTTTCTGCAATCTTCGATACGACGAAAACGATGTCCCTTACGACTGTTCACACTGTCGCTGATCTGCGCGCGACTGTTGCCAACTGGCGCGCCGAAGGCCTGCGTGTCGCCCTGGTTCCGACCATGGGCGCGCTTCATGATGGCCATATCAGCCTGACACACCTTGCCCGTGAACATGCTGACCGGGTGATTGTTTCGATTTTCGTCAATCCGACCCAGTTCGCCCCGAACGAGGATTTCGGTGCCTATCCCCGCACCCTGCCTGCCGATCAGAAACTGCTGGGTGACGCCGGGGTCGAGCTGTGCTTTGCCCCCTCGGTCGAGGAAATGTATCCCGACGGCTTTGCCACCAAGGTTTCTGTTGATGGCGCGATGACCAATGTTCTGTGTGGGGCGGCCCGCCCCGGCCACTTTGATGGCGTGGCACAGGTTGTTACCAAACTACTGCTTCAGGCCCTGCCCGATTGTGCGATTTTCGGACAGAAAGACTATCAGCAACTGATGGTGATCCGGCGTTTCAGCGCAGATCTGAACATTCCGGTCGAGATCATCGGCGCAAAAATCCTGCGGGAAAATGACGGTCTGGCGATGTCATCGCGCAACCGCTACCTGACACCTGACGAACGTGCGATTGCCCCGACACTCAACAAGGTATTGGGCGACATCACCGCCAAGGCCGCCAATGGTGCCGAACTGGGGCCACTTCTGGTCAAGGGGCGCGAAGATATCCTTTCTGCCGGGTTTGATCCGATTGATTACCTTGAAGTCCGCGATGCCGAAACGCTGGAACTGATCAGCGATACGGTAACAAAACCGGCCCGAATCTTTGTTGCCGCCCGGCTGGGCAAGGCGCGTCTGATTGACAATCACGCGATTGAGCCTGCGTAACTCAGGGCATGAGCCGGGCATGACTGCCGGTTAAACACCCGGGCACAGTGGCGGAATCGCCGATTGCACAGCAAACAGGATGAAAAGCGCAGAATAACGCGCTTTTGCGCCCGATTGCGCTTGACTCCCACACCCTGATCCAATAAACCCTCCCCACCAAAGGTCGCCCAAGAGGTGACTCCCCCAGTCCTCGAGTTTCGAGCACTGGGTTTTAGTTTTTTGTGCGCACACGGTGGAAACACCAGCAACACAGACGGGATTTGGAATGTTTGAAGGACTAAGCGATCGCCTTGGCGGGGTTCTCGATAAGCTGCGCAAACGTGGCGCGCTGAAAGAATCCGACGTCAAGGAGGCCATGCGCGAAGTACGCGTCGCCCTGCTTGAGGCGGACGTGGCACTTCCGGTCGTTAAAACCTTTATCTCCAACGCCACCGAACGTGCAGTTGGTGCTGATGTTCTGCGCTCGGTCACGCCGGGCCAGATGGTCGTTAAGATCGTCCATGACGAACTGAAAAACATGCTGGGCGAAGGCGAGGAAATCAATCTCGCTTCCACCCCGCCGGTTCCGATCCTGATGGTCGGTCTGCAGGGTTCAGGTAAAACCACCAGTTCCGCCAAGATCGCGCTGAACCTGACCAAAAAGCGCAACAAGAAAGTCCTTCTGGCATCACTTGATATCTATCGTCCGGCCGCCCAGCAGCAGCTGAAAGTGCTGGCCGACGATAACGGTCTTGGCATTCTGCCGATCGTCATGGGCGAAAAACCAGTTTCGATTGCCAAACGTGCGATGGATACCGGCCGCAAGGAAGGCTATGACGCGGTCATCCTTGATACCGCCGGTCGTCTGCATATCGACATGGAACTGATGAGCGAAGTCGCCCAGATCCGTGATGCCGTCAACCCGGTAGAGACCCTTCTGGTTACCGATGCGATGACCGGTCAGGACTCGGTCAACGTTGCCAAGGAATTTGCCGACAAGGTCGGCATCACCGGTATCGTTCTGACCCGTGTTGATGGTGATGCGCGCGGTGGTGCCGCCCTTTCGATGCGTCAGATCACCGGCTGCCCGATCAAGATGATCGGTATCGGCGAAAAAATCGACGAGATGGAAGCCTTCCATCCCGATCGTATCGCCAACCGTATTCTTGGCATGGGCGATGTTGTCAGCCTGGTTGAAAAGGCTGCCGAAAACATCAAGGCCGAAGACGCCGAGAAAATGGCCAAGAAGCTGCGCAAGGGTCAGTTTGACCTGAACGATCTTCTGGCACAGCTCAAACAGCTTCAGAAAATGGGTGATCTTTCCGGCATCATGGGGATGCTGCCGGGCATGGGCGCGCTGAAAAAACAGATGTCGCAGACCAAGCTTGATCCCAAACTTCTGACCCACCAGGAAGCGATCATCCTGTCGATGACGCCGAAAGAACGTGAAAACCCGGCCCTGATCAAGGCATCGCGCAAAAAGCGTATTGCCGCGGGCTGTGGTCTGAGCGTTCAGGACGTGAACAAGCTTCTGAAGCAGTACCAGACCATGTCCACCATGATCAAAAAGATGGGCAAGATGGGCAAAAAGGGTCTGTTTGGCGGCATGCCGAAAATGGACCCGGCAATGCTTGAGGGCGGCGATATGCCCGACCTCAACAACTTGCCAAAAGGATTTACCGGTGGCGGGGGCGGTTTGCCGCCCGGGTTGCCGGGATTGGGAGGCGGCGGTGGCTTGCCTCCGGGATTCCCGGGGTTCGGCAAAAAGAAATAGCCAAGCCCCCGGTTCTGAAATGGGTTCTTCAAGAATTCCTCTTAGGAACCAAAACCGGCCCACAAAGCCGGATCAAAGACCAAGTGAATAGGCCCCTCGGGGTCATGATTTAGAAGACTACAAACCCAAGCTGAAAGGAACTTATCCGAATGGCTGTCAAGATTCGTCTTTCCCGTGGCGGTGCCAAGAAGCGTCCGTACTACCGTATCGTAGTTGCTGACGTTCGTGCCCCGCGTGACGGCAGCTTCATCGAGCGCGTCGGTACCTACGACCCGATGCTCCCGAAGGATGCTGACAACCGCGTTACCTTCAAAGAAGAGCGCATCAAATACTGGCTGTCCGTTGGCGCACAGCCGACCGATCGTGTTGCACGTTTCCTGGGCAAAGCTGGCCTGGCTGACGCGTTCAAACCGACCGAACAGCCGCAGAAGTCTGCTCCGAAAGCGAAAGCTCAGGAACGTCTTCGTGAGAAAGCTGAGAAAGCCGAAGCTGCTGCTGCCGCTGCTGCGGAAGCCGCTGCCGAAGCAGCAGCACCTGCTGAAGAAGAAGCTGCAGGCGAGTAATCGCTGAAGGCACGCTTTGATCAGATACCGGAAACTTGTGAACCGAAATGGCTGATACCCGCAAATCCAAAAACGACGAAGCTTATGTCTGCGTCGGCATGATCACCGCCCCGCACGGGGTGCGTGGTGCCGTGCGCGTCAAAAGCTATACCGTCGATCCGGATAACCTTGTCGGTTACGGCCCGTTGTTCGACGCCAAGGGACGCGTGAAATACAAGCTGTCTCCTGTCGGACATGTCCGCGACCAGCTGATCGCCAAGATCGAAGGTGTGGACGACCGGGACGCTGCCGAACGGCTGCGGGGCACCAAGCTGCATGTACCGCGTGCTGCACTGCCTGACACGGTTGAAGAAGATGAATTCTACCTTGCTGACCTTGTCGGTCTGAAAGCGTTCCACATTGATGGTTCGGTTTTTGGCACCGTACGGGGTGTGGCTGATTTTGGCGCTGGCGACGTAATCGAAGTCGCGCTCGAAGAAGCCAAGAACAAGGTTGTTGTTCTTCCCTTCACCAAGGAAGTCGTGCCCGAGGTCATTCTTTCGGAACGCAAGATGGTGGTAAATCCGCCCGAGGGGCTACTGCAGGATGAGGACGGACCCGGTAATCGTAACCGTCGTCCGAACAAACCCCGCAAGGACTCTCAGGCCGACCGCGATTCTGATGCCGTTGCTGCAGATGCAGTAGGCGCGGAAACCGCGACCGGCAGCGGGAAGGAGGCCTGATCGATGTCTGTGTGGCAGGCAAAAGTTGCAACCCTGTTCCCGGAAATGTTTCCGGGTGTGCTTGGTCAGTCTTTGGCTGGCAAGGCGCTTGAAAACGGGATCTGGTCGCTTGATGTCAAAGACATCCGCGATCATGCAACCGACCGCCACCGCACTGTAGACGACAATCCCTTCGGGGGCGGGGCCGGTATGGTCATGCGCCCGGATATTGTCGACGCCGCCCTGCGTGAATTGCGTGGCTCTGCACCGCAGTTGCCGCTGATTTATCTCAGCCCGCGGGGAAAAGTGCTGAACCAGAAACGCTGCCGCGAATTGGCAGCAGGCCCGGGTGCCATCCTGCTTTGCGGTCGTTACGAAGGTATTGACCAACGAGTTCTGGATGAACACGAGGCCGAGGAAATCAGTATCGGTGATTACATCCTCATGGGCGGCGAACTGCCGGCCATGGTCCTGATTGAATCGTGCATTCGCCTCATCGAGGGAACGGTCAACAAGACCGAGTCCGTCGACGAGGAAAGCTTTGAAACCGGGTTGCTTGAATATCCGCATTACACGCGCCCGGCCAACTGGAACGGGCGTGAAGTGCCGGAGATCTTGCTTTCCGGACATCATGCCAAGGTACAAGCCTGGCGGCATGCTCAGGCAGAAGAAATTACCCGCGCGCGACGCCCGGACCTTTGGGACCGGTACGTGGCAAACGGGAACATCAAAGAGGGTTAAACCATGACCAACATCATCCAGCAGCTCGAGAAAGAGCAGCTCGACAAAATCGTTGCGCAGCGCGAAGTTCCGGAATTCGATGCAGGTGATACCGTCCGTGTACACCTGAAAGTCGTTGAAGGTACCCGTGAGCGTATCCAGCAGTTCGAAGGCGTATGCATTGCGCGTAAGAACCGCGGCCTGAACTCTTCCTTCACCGTGCGTAAAATCGCATCGGGCGAAGGCGTTGAGCGTATCTTCCAGTCGTACTCCCCGGCCATCGACAAAATCGAAGTCGTTCGCCGCGGTGACGTACGTCGCGCGAAACTCTACTACCTTCGTGGTCGTACCGGTAAATCTGCACGTATCGCCGAGCAGACCACCGGCCACAAAGGCAAACTGACCGCCGAAGAACGCAAGAAGAAGTAATTCTTCGCTGTTTTCAGCATCAGAACAAAGACGGGCTCACCTTCGGGTGGGCCCGTTTTCGTTTCCGGCCCCTAGTCGGGACGAGACCAGAAACCGCCTAATACACTCATTGGTTGCATTATAGCGAATCGCCGGATTTAACCTCAAAGAATGCAGTCCCGCAGAAATCCGACGATAAATTTATCAGCTTTCATTATATCAGATATCCCTTACCTATATCGTTAAATGCTGATTTGGCTACTCTGGGATGCTGTAAAACGGCACACTCTATTTAAAAGTGTGCATCATCCAAAAACACGCGCCCGATACCTTGCGATTTGGAAGGCGGCGTGTATAAAGGCACTCCCGCGGCAAAAACGAACAAACCCGCGTGGTTCTGGATAATAAAATTTCGCAAACCGGATAAAGCCGGTTGCGCCGGAGAAGCGCCAAGCCCCACCCGCCGTCAAAAGCAGGTATTGCCGCGATCTTCGTCCCATTCAGAACCGCACCCAGCGGCTTGATCGTTGCTGCTCAAAAGATCGATGTATTATGAGGAGGTCGAGATGGGTCAACCTAAAACCCTTTTTGACAAGATTTGGGAAAGCCATGTGGTCGACACGCAGGATGATGGTACCTGCCTGCTTTATATTGACCGTCATCTCGTCCACGAAGTGACCAGCCCGCA
>NZ_DGMR01000006.1:0-14013 GCF_002388495.1 Thalassospira sp. UBA4513 | reverse complement strand
CCTTGCCCGATTGCATAAAAATTGAACCGTCGGCCAGCGGTCTTCATGAGATATTTTACCTTTCCGGTCATATCTACAAGACGACGAAAACGCCTCGCCCGGTCACCTGGGTCACCGGACTGCGCCCGGTTGGGAGTGATCACCTTCCTGTTCCGGTCAAGGCAATATCTGTCATCGAAAGGTTGTACGCCCCCTGGCGCACTCGAAGAAACATCAACGAACTGATTGTCGGTTTTAGCCGAACAAAAAGCCTGACCAAAGATGTGAAAGCCCATACTTTAAGTTGGGTCAATCGCTGCCAGAGAAGGTTCTTTGTCAGAAGCGGTGTAAAGGATTGGACTGTGACCTCTCATCAATGGCGCAAATCCTTCGCCCAATATGTCATCCGAAGCGACAGCTGCATGCTCCCGGTGCTTCGGGAGCATTTCAAACACATCAGTATGGCGATGACGGAACAGGGATATATAAATGCGGATCCAGAACTGAAACAGATCCTTGATGATGCTGCGGTTCAGTCAACGGTCTCTCTCATTGGCGAAATGATTGCCGGCAGAAAAAACGTCTCGGGGGCCCTCAGTGGAAAACTGAAAGAGACTGCGAATCAACTCGGAAAATCTCTGGACAACCGTCCCGAAGATGACCGCCCACGCGATATTGAAGAACTGGTTCGTACCTCGGGTATACGGGCACATGATATTCGCTGGGGAAAGACATCCCTCGGAACCTGCCTGTTTCGACAGGGAACCGGGAATTGTACCATCGGTTGCTCTGCCCGATGGGTGATCAGTGCGCCGCTATGGTCGGCCGCACGCCCGGATTTATGTTGGGAATGTCAAAACCTTGTCCTTGACGAGACTCATTTGCCCTTCTGGAAAGACCGCCGGGCCAAATTGCAAGATGATCTGAAAACGGCAACAACCAATGATGACTTTGCTCTCGCACAACTCTGCAAACAACGCCTCGAACAATGTATTATGGTGCTAAACAAGCTTGAAACCACCGAAGCTGCAGCTGCAGAAAACAACAATCCCGGGTAATGAAACCATGTCACCCACATCTGTTGAAGCCGCATTCATGATGGCGATTGATCGGCTCCTCGCGCGTCATGCTCTGAAAGCCAATTCCAGCAATACACCCAAAATCAACAAAAGTATGGTTGCGCGCGAAGCCGGGCATAGCCGGACAACACTGTACAAATATCCCAAAGTGCTTGAGAGACTGAAATCATTTGAGGCAACAGCAAAATCATCAAAACAAAATGAGATCATGAGTCTGCGTCAGGAAATCGCCAAATTAAAACAGGAAACCGGGACGGCGAGAGACCTGATGGCAGCAATGCTGCTTCAAATGCGCGAGATGGAACGACAAACGGCTTCAAGAATTCGCCAGGCAGTACGTATGACACAAGCAGAAGGTTCTGATACGTAATGGGCCTTCCACGACACAGGAAGACTCTTAACAAGCCTTTTACATCAATCGTGGTGTCTACGCCAAGCCTCTCCTAATGCACATGTCTCCCATCTTCCATAAATCATCCCACTTACGACAGATCACTTCCGCAGATCAGCAGAGAGGCGCCTCCCCAAGTTCATGCCTCTGCCCAGTCTGCCAGATTGACAAACAGCCCGAACCAGATTGACCATAGGCCAAGGGCGATGAAAACAAAGCCGGTCAACCAGCGGCGCGCGCGCATCCAGTCGGTAAGCCCGACCAGAAACGAGGCAAATCGCGGCACGACAGAAAACGGCACCAATGGAAGTGATAGCGACAGAGCAAAGACGGTCATCAGGACGAACCCCATCGCGGCGGAACCTGTTGCAGTTGCCGCTCCCATCAGGCCAAACAAGATCGGTGCGGCACAGGCTGGAATGTTCAGGCCGAACGCAATGCCCTGAACCCACGGGTTGCGCGTAACCCGCCAACCATCCGGTGCTATGCGGATACGCTGAAGCAACCGTCTGCCTGCACCGGACAGGAAGACAATCCCGATGACCATATAGATCCCCCCGAACACCAGCCATACGTTGGTCTGAACTCCGATCATGCGTTGTCCCAACATCACGGTCACACCACCGAAACCGCCCATGACCAACAGGCGTGCGAGCATGAATGCTGACAAGGCTCCGATCCGCCTACGCATTGGACGGTCGCACTGGCTGTTCAGAAACAGCATGTGTGCGCCAATCGTGCAGGGTTCGATAAACCCCAGCAAACCCAGCCCAAAAGCAAGACCGGTCAGATTGAACAGGTCCGGTGTCACGATTGCAAATTCCTCATTATCGCCACATGGCATCACCCGGCACAGCAAGACAGTTTGGCAACATCCTTGCCAAAACCCTGGGCGGCAAGTTTCAGTCCCTCGACGGTCGTCAGATACGGAAAGATCGTGTCACCAAGTTCTTTTGCAGTCATGCCGAAACGTAAGGCGATGACCATTGTCTGAATGCTGTCACAGCCCTCGGGTGCCAGTATCTGAGCGCCCAGCAAGCGGTCAGTTGCTTCATCTGCAATGAGTTTTATCAAACCGCGTGTATCACGGGCGGCAAGTGATCTGGGCACCTGATCAAGCGGTACGACAGATGTCTTGACCACAAAGCCCCGTTTCTGTGCCTGAACCTCGGAGAGACCTACTCCTGCAACTTGTGGATCGGTGAAGACAATCCAAGGCATCGTTGTGTTGTCATATGTCCGTTCGTCATGGTTATAGGCATTTAGTGCCGCAAGTTTGGCTCCGTAAGCTGCCATATAAACGAACTGGTCGCGTCCGGTCACATCGCCCGCGGCATATACATCGGGACGCGTTGTCCGCATATAAGCGTCCACAACAATTCCGCCATTCGAATTTACTTCAATTCCGGCCGTTTCGAGTCCTAATCCGTTTGTATTCGGCTTACGGCCCGTCGTTACCAGGATATGTTCAGCAGAAAGAACCTCAGCCTGGCCATCAACGTTAATGGTCAGTTCCGTTTTATCATTCTTCCGTTCAACCCGCTCATAGGTGAGGCCCGTGCGAACGGATACCCCTTCATTCCTTAACTCCTGAGTGAGCGATGCAGTAATTTCCGGTTCTGCTTCGGGAAGAAGCCGTGACCGTGTCACCAGCGTAACCGAGCTGCCGAGCCGTGCAAACATCTGAGCCAGTTCACAACCGATATATCCCCCGCCAATCACGAGAAGTGATTGTGGCTGCTGATCAAGTTCAAGTGCCGTTGTGCTGGTCAGACAAGGGACATTCTCAATGCCCGGAATATCGGGAAATGACGGGGATGTGCCGGTTGCAATGATTGTCTTTCTTGCAACAAGCTTTTTGCCGTCAAGCAGAAGACCGCTGTCATTAAATACAACATCCCCTTCGAGATAATTGATGCCATCATATTCGGGCAGCAGATCGATATATTTCTTCTGACGCAAACCGGAAACCAGTTCATCCTTGGCTTTGATCAGCGACCGCCAGTTGGCAACATGGGCGTTGCCGGCAAGGCCGGGAAACCGCGCTGCCGCCCCGGCACCATGCACGGCCTCTGCGGCCCGGATCATGGTTTTAGAGGGCACGCACCCGACATTGACGCATGTGCCGCCAATCATCCCCTTGCCGATAAGTGCGACCCTTGCGCCCTGTTCAGCGGCCGTAATCGCCGCCGAAAAACCGGCCGAGCCCGCGCCGATGACAGCAAGATCATATTCCTGACCCTGTTTGCGGGGCGTGCAGCAATCATTCATGTCGTTCCCCTTTCCGGGAGGCTGGTTTGTGTGGGACCGGTTGCGTATCGGTGCTGCAGCAGATGCGTGCCCGGTTGCGTTGCCGATAGCCGTAAAGCACCAAGGCGATGAACAGGATCAATCCGGGTATGAGGACATAGTCGATCCAGCCCAGCCATGCCGAGAGGCCGAAGGCCCCGAACGTGACAACGAGGATGGGCGTAAAACAGCAGATCGCGGTAACAATTGTTCCGGTGACCCCGGTTTTGAAAATGGTGTTGTGGTGCAATGTCTAATCCCGCGCCCTGGCCGGATAACCGGCATTTGTCGAAGCGGTCCCAATGGTTTCACCACTGGCAACGGATGGATCGAAGATGACCGTTGCGGTTTTGGCATCGAAATTGATCTCGACTGCCGCTACGCCGGTGACAGCTTCCATTGCGGTTTTAACCGTTACCGGACACAGGGCACAGGTCATGTTTTCGATGTCGAAAACGGTTGTTTGTTCAGCCTGCGATGTGGCACTGGCTGCTTGTGCCGCAGTCGGAAGAAGACCTCCCGGATGCATGGCAGCCAGTCCCAGAGCAAATGCCCCAGCCACGATAATGTCTGTTCGTTTCATGTCGATTTCTCCTAATAGAATAGCGATGCCCACCAGTTGATTGTCAGGGCCAGCCCCACCAGCACGGTTGAGAACCACAGGACGGATTTGGTGATCAGGGCGGATTCGGGGCGGGCGCAGTAAGATCCTTCGTCGCACGCCGGTTTTGTCTTGAAATAGACCTGCCAGAACCCCAGCCCGATGAATATCAGTGCCACCGTCGCGAAGAGGGGTTTGTAAGGTTCAAGGGCCGTCAGATTGCCGATCCAGGCCCCGGATACACCCAGCATCAGAAGCAGGAGTGGTGCGACACAGCAGGCCGATGCAAGAATGGCCCCGGTCACACCGCCAGCCGCAAGCAGACCTCTTTTTGCCTGTTTCCCGTCATCGGGCGATAAAGGGTCCGGTTTGATATCGTTCATGTGATTTGCCTCAAGCTCGTTCCTGATCCAAGCTACAGTCTGTAGTTGCTACAGGCTCAAGAGGGTTTTGACCTTATGGACGATCACAATTCCGGGAGGCTATTGAAACGTGCCGAACTGGCGAAGGTGACGGGCTGTCACCCTGAAACCATCCGCTATTATGAAAAGACCGGCATGATGCCCGATCCGCCACGCAGCAAAGCGGGTTACAGGCTGTATGATGAAGCACATGTTTCCCGGTTGCGGTTCATTCTGCGCGCCCGCGAACTGGGGTTTTCGATTGAAGATATCCGGGGATTGCTTGATCTCATGGATGGTGAGCTGCAAACTTGCTCGGAGGTCAAACAGCGTACGGAAAGCCATCTTGCTGACGTGCGCGTAAAAATCGCCGACCTGAAACGGATCGAACAGCTCTTGGCGGAGACGGCTGCACGATGTTCGGGAGAAGACGTACCGGAATGTCCTGTGCTGGAGGCACTGTCATGCACTTAGGACAACAGCATTTGATGTCGGCAATGCCGGAAGTGAAAGAAGCAAGATATCAATTCTTGCGATGTTACAGGCTAGACGTCAAATCGCGGTACGCATCCATCAACGGACGATCCTCGGAGACATAGTCCGTATGCTCCTGATCAAGTTTTTCAAGTGCTGCCAGCATGAATTCGGCAATATCAAGCCTTTCCTGCCAGCAGGCATATCTGAAAGCATGTAAAATGACATGCTCCAATGGGTCGGTTTCGGAAGACATTATTCTGCACCTCCTTCATATCGAGGTTAAAGGCTACGCTATCCAGCAAAAGGAAGGTCAACAGAATTCTTCCGGACAGGCGGGATCAGCCGATAGACGACAGAACAGGAAATGTTTCCAGCAGCCAGAACGCAAAGGCGGACATATAACCGGTCACCATGGCCACGCCCATGACAATCATGATCAAGGCCGCCGCGGCACGAAGGAACCGCCCGAAACGCCCTATGGATTTCAATCTGGCAGACAGGCTCTCGGTGAACAGTGCCGCCAGGAGAAACGGCACACCTAGCCCCACGGAATATATGGTCAGCAATGCAATACCATCGCTGACCGTTGCCGACGCGGCGCTGACGGTCAGAATGGCGCCGAGAACAGGACCGATACACGGCGTCCAGCCGAACGCAAAAGCAAGTCCAAGAGTATATGCCGAAACCACACGCCCACCAGGCAGATCAAGATGAAAGCGCGCTTCCCGCATCATCCACGCCGGACGGAGCGTTCCCAGCATGAACAGCCCGAACAGAATGACAATGCCGCCACCAATCAGATTCATCTCGAACCGGTATCCGAGCAGGAACTGACCAAGTGCTGTTGCACTGGCCCCCAGAAGGACGAAAACCGTGGTGAAGCCCAAAACGAAACACAGGCTGAAACCAAGAGATGACAATCGACCAACTCGGATTGCCTCCGTTCTGGTCGAAAGAGAGGCACCACCCGCGATATAGGAGATATATCCGGGAACCAGAGGCAGCACGCATGGCGAGAGAAACGAGATGAGGCCTGCGGCGAACGCGCTTATTATGCCGATATTGGAAAGTTCAGGCATTAATCTGTATTCCGTAAAATCAGGAACCAAGTATTCAGAGAACAGGAAGGTCAGCTAACCAAACAGTGCTAAGCCTATCTTTGTTCAGGGCTCTTTTCCTACTTTTGAGAACCAGTCTGTCAACTGATCCAGCCACCCCTTTTCAACAGGCGGCTTTGGGGGGGTGGGCAGCGTTTGTCAATCCGTTCACGTAAAGGATCAGATTCATCTGATTGAAACTCGTGCCGTGAAAAATACCGGCATGGCGGGTATTCCGATCGATAATATGAATCATCGGTGCAGACCCGTCACGCTGGCTCAATTTGGCGAATTTATCGGCAACAGTTACAGCACTGATATCCGAAGACGGCATAACAGGCCGCCAGTTCACCAGATCCCAAGAAGGAGTATCTGAAAAATCTTCGGAATGAACGGTAATGAACGTGACCATTTCCCGCATCGGGCTAATATTCAGCCTCGCCTGAGAGGACGCCAGTAGGGTTTGCTGTTCTGCACAGGCTGCACCACAATCCCTTGGCACAAAACTTAAAATAAGTATCTGATCATCAAGGTCGCTCAAATTAAAGCGACCTTGATTTTGGTTGAAAAGTTCTATCTCTGGAACCTTTCCGGTGTTTGTCACCTCAAAATATGGCTCTTTATCCGCCATCACCTCGTCAAGGTCTTCACCGGGATGATTCGCAAAAGCAGGTGAGGCCGTCAACGCCAGGATCAAAAACAACCACCGGATCATTCTGTTTCCCCCTGCGGCCCGGCGGCAGCTATGCCAAGAATGGCGACGTCAATGCTAATCTCGCCTGCGTTTTCAAAGCGCAATGTCATGGGAAACTTCTGTCCTTCACGGAGTTTTTCATGCAATCCCGCCAACATGAGATGCATTGCCCCCGGCGCCAGAGTGACCGGGCGGTTGGCGGGAACATCCAGAGCCATGACATGTCGCATCCGGCGAACATCATCGACCTTGACGACATCATGTATCATCACATGGTCTGCCACAGGTGTGGTGATTTCCAGAAGGCGGTCGGCCGCAGCACTTGTGATCGTAAGATATGCCACCCCCGGACGGGATGTCAGGATCGTGGCACGTGCCCAGGCGTCAGATATTTCGACAAGGCTCTCGGCAGAAACCGGTAGTGCTGTCAGCAAGGTCATAACGAGGGCGATGGCGGTTCTTTTCATATTGTATTCCCGTTCATGATCGCAAGAACCCGGATTGCCATGTCTTCTGCCGACTGGTCTCCTTCCCGAAAGACAGTCTGGTAACGGCCATCCGGTGCCATCAGATATATATGCCCGGAATGGGCCATCAAATAGCCGTCCGGTGCGGTATCGTCGTCCAGCTTTTCGGAATAGACCCGGAAGGCTTCGGCGGCTGCGGCAACATCCTTTTCGCTGCCGGTCAACCCGATCAGGGCCGGATGAAAGGCCCCGACATATTCCGCCATGACGTCAGGCGTATCGCGTACCGGATCAATAGTAATGAATAACGGTGCCACGCGGTCTGCTTCAGGCCCCATTCGGTCAAGCGCATCTGCCATATAGGCCAGTGTGGTCGGACAAACATCAGGGCAGTGTGTGAAGCCGAAAAAGACAAGTTGCCAACGCCCCGGGAAGCTTGCTTCGGTTACACGGTTTCCCTGATGATCGGTCAAGGAAAAATCGGAGTGAATTGCGGCTTCTCCCGTCCCTTCGGCCCCCGACGACATCTGCTTGTGGTCGGAAGCCTGAAAGATATATGCGCCGCCAAAGAGTAGGGCAGCAAGAACAACCATCCCCCATAATATAGAACGGACGAAACGTAACCGGTTGAAATTATGCGATGTCATGAAACGATCCCGTGGAAAATCCCGCCCGGGTATTTGTCCCGGGCGGGTGTCATGTCACGATGTTATTTGTCGGAAGGCTGCGGCATGTGATCGGTCATAGCAGCCATCATTTCAGTACACTGCTCCATCATCGGCCCCATCTGGCTCATCATCTTCATCATACCCATCATGCCCTGCATATCCCCCATGCCTGAATTGCCATCATGCTCCATCATCGGGGATTGCTTGTCCGGAGTTTGGGCTTCCTGGGCATATAGGGCTGTTGTCGCCAGTCCCGCGACCATCATTGTGGCAAACGCGGTGAGTTTGATTGATTTACGCATCTCTAACATTCCTTTCGGTTGTGGACTCATGTCCCGACTGGGGTGTTACAGACGCTATATTTGCGCCTGATGCAGCCGGGGACCTTCCGGCCTCGTTGCCGGGAAGACTGTTTTTCGGGGTTTCATCGGATGAAGGGGCGATATCGCTGGCGCTCTTTTGCGATGAACAGGCCTTTTTGTTCATGCACAAACCCAGCGCACACATCGCCACGCACGGCAGAACGGAGACGAGCAATGGCGCGATACCGGCGGCAACCAGCCAGCTCCAGTTAAATGCAAGCCCAGCGACAAGGGCAGTTCCAGCCAGCACAAATACACCGCGACGTCCCTTCAGGTAATATCGAACGGCATGAACCACGTCATGCCCAAGCGAGGTATTACCGGATTTGGCTTGTTGTATCTCGGTCATAGGAGTTCCTTCCTCAATCGGTGTAGATGTGGGATTTAAGAAAATCTATCATCTCTGCTGTCGCCCATTCGGTCGGTCCGACAAGTCGACCAAGCTCGCGGCCGTTCCTGTCAATCAGAAGCGTCGTCGGTAAACCGGGGATGCCCAGAGCCGTCGTGGTTTTCATGGTTGGATCGATGAAGAGGTCCAGATTCCGGATGCCGATTTCGGTATAGAAATCCTGCACGACATCCACTCCGGCCCGGTCGATCGACAAGGCAACGACTTTGAACTCCGAACTGCCGAGTTCGGCCTGCAGGGCATCCAGAGTCGGCATTTCCTCCCGGCATGGAACACACCAAGTAGCCCAGACATTCAGCAAGACGACCGTTCCCTCGAAATCACTCAATGTCATGGGTTGACCTTCGACGTTTTCGAACCCGAACTCGGGAAGAGGCCGGGGAGCATCATGCATGACAAACGAGCGCTGTTGACTCTGCCTTACATTGTCCGCTGCCTGATCGGTGACATTCTTCTCGTTGCGTAACGAAACTATGGTCAATGTGGTAACAACCACCAGTATGATGCCAGCGGCAAACCCCACTTTCAGGTTCATATACACCAAGAGGCTCTTCATCGAGGTGCCTCCGCAGTTCCGGCACCTGAGGCCTCATTACGCAATTTTTCGACCCTTGGCAGAATGGTCTCGGCCATCACTTTTTCCGTCACCGGCCCGACATGCTTGTATGCAATGTTCCCTTTCGCATCGACAACGAAGGTCTCGGGGACGCCATAGACGCCCCAGTCGATCGCCACACGTCCATTAATATCCGCGCCGGTTCTCGTATAGGGATCACCAAGACTATCGAGCCATTCTGCAGCGTCGTCAGGTTGATCCTTATAGTTCAGGCCATGCAGTGGGACGGTGCCGTCGCGAGCCAGTTTCATAAACACGGGATGCTCTTCGCGACACGCAACACACCAGGAGGCAAAAACATTGACCAGCGACACCTCACCTCTGATATCTGTACTCGACAAACCTTGTGTTCGACCTTTTACCGGTGGAAGGTCAAATTCCGGGACCTGTCTACCCAACAGGGCAGAGGGGAGTGTGTTGGGATCAAGAGTTAATCCCTTCGCTAGGGCCACACCCAATATCAATGCTATGCCAAGCGGTAAGAAATAGATCAGCCGGTTGAACCGTTTCTGCGGGCGATGTTCTTTGGGGACTGCAATCATCTCGCCCTCCCGTCTTTAAGATTGAGATTGTGCTGGAATTCGCGTTCTTCGTCCGACCAGACACTCTTGATATAACCGAGTACCGCGATGATCTCCTCATCACTCAGCACATCCTCAAATGCAGGCATATCGCTCTCATACCCCGGCACGACAGCGCCAACCCCGAACTTGGTGATCGCAAACAGTTCCTGATCGCTATGGCGCCATGTGTGGCCACTGGCATCGTGTGGCGGCGCGGGCATCCGCCCGGTGTCAAGGCGGCGCTTCCAGTTTTTCTGCCCCTCAAGATTTGAGCCATGACACGATGCGCAAAATTCAACATAGTCATCCTTGCCCAGTGCTATCTGTTCCGGAGTGAGCGGCTTTTCGAGAAAAGTCAGATTCTCGGGCTTCGCGCTGGCATCCATCACGCCGAACAACAAAGCCATGCCGACGCCAGCCATTAATCCGGTGACCATTGATCCGGGCGATACCGCACTCATTTCCCGCCCCGAAGATATTTAAACAACGCGAGAACGCTCATGATCAGGATCGCAAGGATCAGAAGAAACACAAGACCGCCTCCTGCCATCATCAGCATCATCATCGGGCCACCCATCATCGAACCATCCATCATCTGTCCAAAACACTCATTCATTGGCGTAAACGGCAATGCCGTCCTCTCCGAACGCATAGGTTTTCAGCGTCCCGGTTTTTTCACGTGCCATGCCCGGCGCATTTGGTGGCATGCCGGGCAGCGTGATACCCGTTATATCCGGGCGTTCATCAAGCATCCGTTCAATGATCTCGGCGGGAACCAGCCCGCTTACGACATATCCGTCAATCTCGGCCAAATGGCAGCCCAGCCCTTGCTCCGGGACACCGGCGGCAACGGATCGCTTGTCGAAATCGCGATCATCGACACGGGTAACCTGATATCCATTGGTCTCAAGATATTCGCCATAGGCATCACAGCATCCGCAGTTCGGGTCCCGATAGATTGTGATCGATTTGCTTCTCTCACCAGCTACTGTCACGTTCGTTTGCGCCTCTCCTTTTCCCGGAGCAAACATTGTAAATGCAGCACTTCCGGCAACAGCCAGAATCGCAACACCTGTCACAATCACTAATTTTCTCATCTGTTTCTCCATCATCATATGTTCGCAATGGCGGTCCACGTCCTGCCACCGTCTGGGCTTTGTAAAACCCCGTCGTTATTCACAATTACGAGATCATCAGCGCGTAGCGGATGAACCGCGAGTGCTGTTGCGATAACTTCTGAACGCTTTAACCAGGTGACACCCGCATCCTGCGATTGCCAAATTCCGGATGGCAATCCGGCATAAAGTGTGGCCGGTCGCGATACCGCACTGACCAGCGCACTCACAGGTTCACCCTCAGGTAAGGGTACTTTGGGAGTTGCCTGCTTTCCGGACGCAAGAGCATCCATGGCATCGCCCGGCTGAACATCCTGCCAACGGCAGAAACAATCCGGCACACGCGTTACACCGGTATCGGTTCCGGCATATAGCCAGATCCCACCCATTCCGGTTGCCAGATCGACTGAAGACAGTGCTGTCAGATCTCGCTCGGCATTCGCTAACCATGGCCGGTCCATGACAAACACCCATGACTGACCAGCATCATCGCTCTGCCATAAGCCGTCACCGCGAATGGCGGCATATATGGTATCTGGGTTTGTCGCCGCAGTTGTGATGGCAGTGACTGCCGCTTTTGGCAGTCCTTGCCCACGTACGTCCCAACTTTTCCCGCCATCTACAGACAGAACAATCCTGCCGGTATCCAGACCACCAATAACTCGGCCCGGCCGTTCCGGATGTGTTGCAAGTGTGAGAATGGAACCTGCCGACATCTCCGGCAATGTTATCCAGTTTCGATCCCTATCGCGATACAGAAGCAATGACCCGCGTGCAATAATCAGCGCATTGCTATCAAAAGCAATTGCACTGTTTGAGCTTTCACTAACCGCGGCAAGGGTTGTTGCTGGCAACAGGTAGAGGCCAGCACATGTCACGAGACCGCGAAGCAGCGCACGTCTGGAAACAGAGCCCGCGACTATGGTATTTCTTTTCATATGCAAGTTTCTCAAGGAGTTGGAGCATCAGAACGTAATCCGAATCCCGCTCACAATGATCCTATAAGGTTTGATCTTCAGAGGCCGGGCACCAGTAAAAGCGGGACGCTCAAGGCCGGGGCGGATTGCCGCCTGCTCGTTGAGTGAAGCTGAAGCTATGCTTTGGTGCATGTCGCGACTGCGCCAAGAAATACCGACCAAAGCCGACATTTTGGCACCTGTAGATCGGAAAACATGATTTCCAACCTTGTCTGAAGAAGCTGTAAGGCCCACAACAAAAATTGCGGGCACGAAGCATGTCATGAGAAATCGCGGTGATGCCCCATGACACTGATATCCTCAAACCAAAACGGATTAAGGAGATATCAGTTCAGAGTGTTGGTTCTGGGAGGGAATGGATCGGGAGAGTTTGAGCGGCCGGTAAGGCTGCCTGTCGGCCCGAAATGCTCGACTGAGGCGAGTGCAGGTATTGCAACTTGTACAGGCGAAATTGCGATAGTTGATACCTGAGGGCACGCAATATCGCAGTCCGGCATGATGTCGCCGCTGCCAGAACAATCCTGACAATTGTCCATTGCCAATTCCGCCATCGGCATCCCGACCTCCATAACAGCAGCATTGACCGTCTGGAAACTTGTCCCGACGGCAAAAGCAGCTATCAAAAGTATGGTCAAAAACCTGATGCGATTGAGCATGGTTTACTTCTATCCCAAGGATGCGATGCTGTCTATATCGAACTACAGTAAATCCTATTGCTGCACCTCTGTGCCCATATCCAGAGACTAGGAGAATTGTTGGGTTACGCAGCATTTAATAGGATTTGATTGTGCTTCATCTATAAATTGATTGTTAGCAAGTCATACCCGCAGATTAGTGAATAACTCAGCACAACAGGTTGTTCATCTGTAGCGCATAACGTGATTTCATGGCGACGAATGCAGTAATCTATTGTTTTCACCTTGCTGATGGCTCAAGCAGCAGATGTAAATTCGTGAAATAGTCTGTCTTTGCCACAATATTGCCACTTGACCGCATTGATACATCAAGATAACCATTGCGCTGCAACATTGTGATAGGATTCTCCTTTTGCGGATCATCTCGTGCATACTTTCGGTTGTTATCGCGTTGACAGTAATGCTGTCTGGCGCTGAGGCCGTGCATGCCAAAGCCGCTGATATTAACAGTGGCCATCACAGTGTTGTCTCCGTCATGGCTGACAGTAGTTCTCACACACAGGATCCATCGCACAACGATATTTGTGGCATGGCTGTTTGTGGTCCCTATGTGCAGCAAATGTCTGGTAACTGGAACGCTGCACCTGTTTTGTTGTCTGTAAAGTACTGGGCAAAAGACAGAACGCTCTCGCCTGCAGAGCTTGATGTCAGCGTCAAACCTCCCCGCGCCTAAGATATTCAGTTCCTTATCTAAACAGCATTCGTAACGTAATCTATCACTATGAGTCCGATCTATGACTCTGTGCAAGGTTTGCGTAACGAGATCCTTTATACTGAATTATCTCGGGAGCATTTTCATGCCCAAATACACTACTTCTGTACTTCGCCTAGCTGTTGTTTCTGCCCTTGCAATGGGTAGCCTTGCTGGTATCCAAACTTCTGCATTTGCTGGTGCAGGTCATAGTGGCGGTCATAATGATGGCGTCGAAATCGGTGCGCCTGGCGATATCTCTGATGTCCGCCGAACAATCCAGATTTCGATGGAAGACAACTTCTATGACAAGGAAAAGATCGTTGTTCGTGGCGGCGAAACCGTTCGCTTCCTGATCGAAAATAAGGGTGAGTTCGTTCACGAATTCAACATCGGCACGGCAGCAATGCACGCGGATCATCAAAAAGAAATGATGATGATG
>NZ_DGMR01000021.1:62979-121425 GCF_002388495.1 Thalassospira sp. UBA4513 | reverse complement strand
TCGGTTCTTTTTGCCTGCAGCTATAATGCCGTGCGTTCGGTGATGGCTGCTGCCTTGATGCGTCACTATCACGGAACCCGCATCTATGTTGAAAGTTGCGGAGTGCGTGCCGGTGAGCTTGATGGCTTTGCCGTCGCGGTGATGGAGGAAATCGGCCTTGATATTTCCTCATACAATTCCAAAACCTTTGATCAGCTTGAAGACGGCTTCTTTGATCTGATCATCACGATGTCACCCGAGGCCCAGCACCGCGCGGTCGAAATGACCCGCACCATGGCCTGTGACGTGGAATTCTGGAATACCTTTGATGCGACAATCGTCGAAGGGTCGCGCGAAATTCGCCTCGAGGCTTACCGACAGGTGCGCGACCAGATCAAGAAACGCATCCTTGATCGCTTCCCGGTCGGCCCTGCGCCCACCATGTGATCGCGTGGTTTAGTCCGCGTTGCTGAGGGCTTCGAACGCAGCGCCATCAAGCACATAGATCTTCTCATCCTCGGCATGGCGCATGCCAAGCTTTTCGTAAAACCGCTGGCCGATCATGTTTTCCGCATCGACCGACAACCGGATATAGGATTTGCCGTTTACACGGGCATGTTTGGCGACCGCAGCCACCAGACGTTTGGCAAAGCCGCCACCACGATGGCCTGGCGCGACATAAAGATCCTGAATATAAAGCCCGGGCCGTCCTCGAAATGTTGAATAGCTTGGGAAAAACAGGCACATGGCCACCGGCGTGTCATCGGCAATCGCAATCAGCGCGTCAAACGCACGGTCCTTGCCAAAGCCATCCCGCGCCAGATCTTCGGGCGTGCTTGCAATTTTATCCGCACATCCCGTTGCCTGGCCGATTTCGCAAATCATGGCATGGAGTGCCGGTGCGTCATCACGTTCTGCAAGGCGTATTTCAATGGTATGAGGATTGGTCATGCGGGGACTTTCATGAAAGGCCGGAAAGATAGCGGCATCTTAGGGCGCATACCGGCATTCGAAAAGGGCTCACCCGGTTCTTTTCGCGCAATCCTTATTCCGCACGATTTGGCAGTACAGAGACTTCGCCATTCGTTTAACGCAGTGCTGTAACGCCACGCCTGACACGTGAAAGGACTTGACCTTTTGCCCGGTTCAGAGCAGTTTGCCGCCCACCGGTATTTTGATATTGCAATACGAAAGCTAGGAGTCACATGGCTAAAGAAGACGTTATCGAGTTTCAGGGCACTGTCGTTGAACTTCTGCCCAATGCGATGTTTCGCGTGAAGCTGGACAATGACCACGAAATCCTTGCTCACACCTCGGGCAAAATGCGCAAGAACCGTATCCGCGTTCTCGCAGGTGACCGTGTCAGCGTCGAAATGACCCCTTATGACCTGACCAAAGGTCGTATTACCTTCCGTTTCAAGTAATCTGAAACCACGACCAAGCGCAAATTGACCTTGTCTGGCGGGGCGTTTACCCTTGCCGTCAGGGCGCATTTTGTTGCCTGCATCGAAATGTGAGTATTTATCACATTTTTGGTCGGAATGGTCTGGGACGGATATCCGGGAGCCACATCTTGTCGAAACTGATATTGGCATCTGCATCGCCGCGCCGTCTTGAGCTGCTTGCGCAGATCGGAATTGTGCCAGATCAGGTCGTTCCCGCAGATATCGATGAAACACCCATGCGCGATGAAAGTCCGCGTCGGCTGGCGCTGCGTCTTGCCGAGGAAAAGGCACGTTTTGTTGCCAAATCCAACGGCGGGGCCTTTGTGCTTGCCGCGGATACTGTTGTTGCGTGTGGCCGGCGTGCGCTGGGCAAGGCCGAAGACGCGGCAGAGGCACGCAAGTTCCTTGAACTCCTGTCCGGGCGTCGCCACCGTGTTTACGGGGGGATGTGCGTGATCGCCCCGGACGGAACTGAACGATCGCGCGTGATCGAGACACAGGTAAAATTCCGAACCCTTGGTTCTGATGACCTGAAACGTTATCTTTCCCATGACGAGTGGCAGGGCAAGGCGGGAGCATACGCCATTCAGGGCTTTGCCGCGACCTTTGTGAAGGCGATCTCGGGATCGTACTCCAACGTTGTCGGGCTGTCGCTGTGCGAGGTGGACGGTCTTTTGCGCGGCCTTGGCTATCACCCCAAAGAGGTTTGATCATGGCAGTTGGCGGCATCCATAACTCCCGCCTGCTGATTGATGCCGTTGCGCTTGAGCGCAGGGTGGCTCTGATCGAAAATGACCGCCTGACGCGTCTGTGGATTGATCGTGGCGGTCCCGCAAGATTTGATATCCATCTTGGCCGTATTTCCAAAATGATGCCTGAAATGGCCGCCGCCATGGTTGCGCTTGACGGGCTGCCTGACGGGCTTTTGCCGTTTGATCGCTATAACGGCCCGCTGCATGAAGGGCAGTGGGTTCTGGTGCAGATCTCCCGCCTTGGTTTTGACGACAAGGGGGTCAAGCTTACCGGGCGGATCGCGATTGAAGGAGTCGGCATGATCCTTCGACCGGGGGCCAACCATATCGAGTTGCCGCGCAAGCTTAAGGATGGCGATCGGCGCACCGAACTTCATGAATTGCTAAGCTCTCTTCAGGCCGGACAGGACGGGATCATGCTGCGTTCCGTGGCACTCGACTGGACGCGTGATGCCATCACTGCCGAATACAAACTTCTGAAATCGCAATTGCAAAAGGCCGAAAAGGCCCTGTCCGAGGCATCGAAGCCGCAACTGGTCAGCGAGGCACAATCAGAAACCGATCAGGTGATCGAACGGCATCTGATGGCGGGTGGGCAATGCGTTGTCGATGGCACAAACGAATTCGTGCGGTTGCGTGGATTGCTGACGATGCTTGGCAAGTCGGATGACAATCTTGCGCGCCATGCGGGCAGCCGACTGTTATTCAATGATCAGGATATCGAAGACGAAATTGCTGCTGCCTTGGCGCCGCGTGTCGAGTTGCAGGGTGGGGGCTGGATTGCGATTGACCCGGCAACCGCGCTTTGTGCCATTGACGTCAATGCCGCCGGGGCAGATGCCGGGCGTGATAGCGAAACCCGTGCGGTCGAGGTCAACCTTCGGGCCGCAGCCGAAATCGTGCATCAAATCCGACTGCGCAACATCGGTGGTCTTGTGGTGATTGATCCGCTTCGCATGAAATCACGGGCAGGGCGCGACAAGTTTGATGCCGCAATCCGTGATGCCTTTGGCAGCGAGCTTGACGGTGCGGTTCAGATCGGTGGCTTCACGCGATTGGGGCTTTATGAATTCAGTCGACAACGTGCGGGCGAATCGCTTCGTGCCACCTTGTTTGCCAAACAGGAACACACCCCTCTTTTGCGAGATGCTGCGCTGAATGCCGTTGTGCGCGCCGTTGTTGCCGAAAGCCGAAACGGGGTGACCGGGATGGTAAATCTGTCTGTAAACCCCGGTGTGGCGAAGGCACTTGCGGATCAGGCCGATGCGATCCAGATCCTGACAAATGCATTTGGGGGTGCGCCGCAAATTGTCGCGGACCCGACACTTGAAGACGATGCCTATCGGTTGGAGAAAAACCACCATGAATGAAAAAAAGATAACGAAAACAGCCAGCTCCGACTGCGTGGTTTGCGGCAAACCGGCTGATGAAAAATACACGCCGTTTTGCTCCAAACGCTGTGCGGATCTCGACCTTGGCAAATGGATGAATGAAAGCTATGCCATCCCCGCCGCCGAGCCACCCGAGTATCTCGAAGACCTTGAAGATGAAGAAGAATTTTAATCCGACGCGTGATCGCAAAAAAAATGCGATTTGAGGCTGGACAAGCCCCAAAGGAGTTTGTATAACCCCGCTCGTTCCGCAGGGAACACTCCGGAAACGGAGACGAAAGTCGGATTTGCCCAGGTAGCTCAGTTGGTAGAGCAGTGGACTGAAAATCCGCGTGTCGGTGGTTCGAGTCCGCCCCTGGGCACCATCTTTCGGTAGCCAAAAAAGCCCGGCCTTCTGGCCGGGTTTTTTGTTTTTCAGCTCATCTACCGGTCGATTTAATTCGGGATCGGCAGGTCAAACCCGACCTTTTCCCCATTGATCGCATTGCCGATGCCCAGAATGTTTCCCTGTTGGCTCAGCTGGAATTTCCCAGCAGCGTAGCTGTCATCGTGGCAGATCAGTTCCCACCAGCCATGGGCGGGGGCCAGTCGATCATCGCGGACAAATTTGCCAAGGCAGGTCTGCGCGCCATAAACATCAAACATTCCGCCAAAGGCATTGGCCCGAACCCAGGTGTCATAGCGCGAAAACGGCCCGATGCGCGACCAGTTCAGATTGATTTTGACCATGGTGTTGGTGCTGTAGGGCACGGTCGATGCAGATTGTTTGGCCTGCCAAGCGTCATAGCTGATTTCAGGGGCGGTTGTGGTGGTTGTTGTTTTGCAGCCGCTGATCAGCATGGCAATCCCCATGATCAGGGCGGTCTTGAAAGTGTGGTTACGGCTAAGCATCTTCGCCCTCTGGCAGATTGAATTTGAACAGACTGTAACTGACAAAACGCAATTCGCAAACGGTGCGAAACTGTTATCAATATATGACGGTGCAACCATTCAGAATCGCCCTTGCATCAACGACTTGATGGGGCCTGTGTCAGGGGTGAATGCGCAAGGTATGTGCAAGCAATCTGTATCAAATGAACCTGATTGCCCCTATTTGTTTTCAAATGAAAACAGAGGGTTGTGCAAAATGCTGATCGGTCTTTTAAGGCTTGATTTTGGGGGCGTTTCTGCCTTTTGTTGCGAAAATCTTACATTCCGCTACCATCATTCCCGCTTCTTGTTTCAACCCGCTGAAACATAAAATTGGTTACTACTTGGTGGCGGAACAGCGCGACGTCGCGCTGTGACAATAACTCGCTTAGGGGAACCAGATGGCCGAGAAGCAGATCGAGATCGAACTTAAACTTCGCATCGATCCGAAACATGTCGCGCGTCTTAAAAACGCGCCGGTCCTGCGCGAGGTCAAGGAAGGTCGTCGTCTGGTGACCACGCACCTTGTCTCCATCTATCACGACACGCCGAAACTCTCGCTGGCTGAAAAGGGCCTGGCGGTCCGTCTGCGCAAAAAGGGCGCGAATGGTTGGGAGCAGACCATCAAGGCGACCAACGGCCTGCGTGAAGCCTTGCCCGAGCGTAATGAATGGACGGTCGAGCTTGAAGAAGGTGTTCTTGATCTTGACCGGTTTACAGACAAGGACGTCAAAAAGCTTCTTAAGAAGTTTGTGAAGAAAAAGAAGATCGACCGCATTTTCGAAAGCGACCTTAAGCGCGGGGCGGTGGATCTGACCTATCGCGATGCGGTGATTGAACTCGCCATTGATCAGGGTGTTGTCCGATCTGGCGAGAAGGAAGTGCCGATCTCCGAGGTCGAGTTCGAGCTCAAGGAAGGCCATCCGGCAGCCCTGTTTGACCTTGCACTTGAGCTGCAACGTACCGTGCCGCTGTTGCTGAGCATGCGGTCCAAGGCATCGCGCGGACGTGACCTGTATCTTGGCAATGGGCCGGGTGCATATCGGGCGGCGGCGGTACAACTGACCCCGGATATGTCGGCGGAAACCGCGTTTCGTGCCGTGATCGCGCAAGGGCTTCGCATGATCCTCAGCAACGAGGTCTGCGTGCGTCAGGACCTTGATATCGAAGGGTGCCATCAGATGCGGGTTGGCATGCGCCGCCTGCGCGTGGCCCTGAACCTGTTTAAGAAAAACCTGCCTGCGGGCGAGGCCGTGTTGCTCCGCCGGTTGTTGAAACTGTGCAGCAAGGGGCTTGATGGCCTGCGCGATTGGGATGTGTTCCTGACCGAAACACTGCCGATGATCGAGGAACGCTTCCCCGATCATGCGGGGGGGGCCGAGCTGCGCAAGGCCGCTGAAAAGCAACGCGAAGCCGCCCTTGCAAACGCACGGCATATGCTCGATCAACCGGAATATGGACAGTTGCTTTTGCTGCTTGGCGCATGGGCAAGCTATTCGCGCTGGGCATCAGGTGCCAGTGCCGAGCAAATGAAGGCGATGGCAGCACCCGTGTCGGAAATGGCCGAACCGCTTTTGGAGCAGGCCTATAAACGGGTCACCAAACGCGGTGATCATGTTGCGGGTCTGACGACGCCGCAACTTCATGCGCTTCGTCTTGATGTGAAGCAGATGCGCTATGGGACGGAGTTCTTCGGGGCCATTTACGGGTCGAAAAAGGTCAAAAAGTTCCGCAGCAAACTGACGACGATGCAGGAAATCCTCGGCCAGCTTCAGGATGCGGCTGTTGCCGAGGCCCGTTTGATGGCACTCGCACCACAGCTTTCAAAAGACGGGATGATTGCGGTCGGTCTGATATCGGGCTGGTTCGGGGCGCGCGCCGATCATCGTCTTGAGGGGATCGAAGACGCCATGCACGATTTCATTGATCAGAAGATATTTTGGAAATGAGGTTTCCCGGATTATTCCTTGATTGGGAATTCTTCGAGAATGTGTTTCGGTTGGTTATCCGCCCGATACTGGCATTATTCTTTACGTTTGAAGCGCCTGTGGCTCCTGACGATCAGATTGTAAGTCGGGCCACGCAGTTGAATATTGCAGAGGCATCCGGCAGAACAGTGACGTCTGTGAGCGAAATTGAACGCACAGGCATCTATAAGGACGCCGAGTTTGCCCAAAAATGGATACTGGATAATGGATGGGGGTATGTCCGTATCGGGTTCTGGGATGCAGGTATTCCAGCAGGGGCGGAACGCCTTGCTGTTTCAAGGAAGAACTTTGAAAGAAATACTGCAGTTCTGATTAAGCATAAAAAGCTTGTGAAGAAAGTTTCTCATCCAAATGGTGCCGAAGGAATGGTTGCCTTTGGCGACGGTGTAAACCACCAGCGCTGCTCCTTTGGCTTGGCTCTATTAGACCTTGATGGGTATCAAGGTTTCGACACGTTGATTGATACTGCGATATGCTCCGACGGCCCGTTAAAGCCAAACAGCGTTGAAAACCTGATCTGGTATCTAAAAATGGAACCGTGATCGGAGCATGCTTACGCAGCAGCCTGTTTCATATCCTGATAGGCGCTTAGAGCCCGCTCACGGCCTTCTTTCAGCCCAATTAAGGGCTCGGGGTAGGTTTTTCCCAAAGTTACGTCAGCGGCCTTGAGGATGAGCGGGGAGGCTTCCCACGGTTTGTGGATATATTGTTCGGGCATGTCTCGCAGTTCCGGGACCCATTGACGGACATAGTCGCCCTTCGGATCAAACTTTTCGCCCTGAAGCACCGGGTTGAAAATGCGGAAATAGGGCGCGGCATCTGCCCCGCATCCGCCGATCCATTGCCATGAAAACGGATTGTTGGCCGGGCAGGCGTCGACAAGCGTGTCGTCAAACCACGCCAGACCATCGCGCCAATGGATCAAAAGGTGCTTTACCAGAATCGAACCCACAATCATCCGAACCCGGTTATGCATATAGCCGGTATGCCAAAGTTCGCGCATGCCGGCATCGACAATCGGAAAACCGGTTTCACCCTTTTGCCAGGCGCGAAGGCCATTTGCGTCATCTGACCAGGGGAAATGCTTGAACTGGCCCTGAAGAGGCACAGAACGCAGATCGGCTGCATGATACAGGATGTGATGGGCGAATTCCCGCCAGCCAAGTTCGGCGATGAATTTCGAGGCGGTCTTGCCCTTGCCGGGATTGGCATCGGCATAGTGATTGGCGGCATGCCAGACCTGATAAGGGCTGATTTCACCAAAGCGCAAATGCGGCGAGAGTTCCGACGTTACCCGGCGGTCCGGGCGATCGCGCAGATCAGCATAATCGGTAAGACGGTCATCGATGAAGTCAAACAGCTGGTCTTTCGCGCCCTGTTCGCCGGGAGTAAAACGCTCCTCAAGGCCACCGGCCCAATTCACCGGCTTTGGCGAAAGGTCAAAGTCGGTGATGTTGATTTGTCCATCAACTTCACCTTTGAACAGCGCAATGTTGTTCGGGGCAGAATGGGGTTCGCGCGGGGTGGGGAGCTTCTGGCACGCCCGCCAGAACGGGCTATAGACCTTGAAATCGGTGCCTGATCCGGTTTTGACTTCCCACGGTTCAAACAAAAGATTGGCCTTGTGGCTTTCGCAGCTCAGGCCGTGGTCCTGAAGGGCTGCCTTGATATCTGTATCGCGCTTGGTCGATGGCTTGTCATAAAGCCGGTTCCAAAACACCGCCTTAACCGGTTTGTCATCGGCAAGGGTTTCGAGAACGGCTTTTGCATTCCCTTTAAACAGGCGAAGGGCGCGATCAGACTTTGTGTCGCCAAGATCGGCGATATCGCGGTTCAGCGCCGTCAGGCTTTTTTCCAGCCACCATTTCGCCGCGCCACCCAACTGATCTGAAATGACGTCGTCCAGAATAAAAACTGGAAGGACAGCACCGTCATTTTCCTTGGCCCATTTGATGGCTGCCAAAAGGGCCGGATTGTCCGCCAGTCGCAGGTCGTTTCGAAACCACATCACGGCGATCGGGCGTTCGGTCATCTGTCTTCCTGTGTTTTTTGGCGCATTTCGGGGGGGGATTTTAAGCCGGAGGGGAGAGAGCGTCACGACTGTGACAGCATCTAGAGGGAAGTCGTGCCGCTCTCTCTGGCTCGGGGTACATCAAGACTTACGTCTGATGGTTCTGACCAGTTCACTGAAACTTTCCGAAAGCACATCTTTTTTCCATCCGGCGAAACCAAGCACAAGACCGCGCACGGGTTCGGGCCCACTTTTTGACCGGGGATCGTGGAAATACGAAGACAATGCACGACAATCAAGGTCCGCCTTTACCAAGGCTTCCTGCATTTCTATGTCGTCCTGATCGCCGATCAAACGGGCACAAAGATGCAATCCCCCGTCCGAAGGCATCACCGACAGGATATCGGATGCATCCGCCGTGATCAGGTTTTGAAGGTGCGAACGTCGTTCGCCATAGCGCAGGCGCATCTTGCGCACGTGACTGCCAAAATGCCCCTCGGCAAAAAAGGCGCCAAGGGCGGCCTGTGTCGTCGGTGCCGGGACGCCATCGGCAAAACCGCGAATGCCGCGAAAGGCCGGAACCAGTGCGGGAGGCAACACAAGGTAACCAAGCCGGATGCCTGGGAACAGTACGCGCGAAAACGTGCCGACATAGATCACGCGGTTGTCGGTATCCAAGCCCTGCAGCGAAGAAAGTGGTGGCCCGTCATAGCGATACTCGCTGTCATAGTCATCTTCGACAATCCAGGCATCATTATCCTGCGCCCATTGCAAAAGGGCGAGGCGCCGGGCAAGCGAAAGCGTTGTACCCAACGGATAGTTCCGTGATGGCGTGGTGACCACTATTCTGGCCGGGGAAGGCGTTCGGGCAAGGCCTTCGATGTCGAGCCCATCCTCATCAACCGTAATCGGTTGAACCACAGCACCACTTGCCGCCAGAACGCCCCGAATGCCTTCATAGCCCGGGTCCTCTGTGGCGATAATGTCGCCGGGATCGACAAGGGCGCGTGCGGCAAGGTCAAGCGCCTGCTGCGCGCCCGAAACGATCATCACCTGATCGGCATTGCAATTCACCCCGCGTGATTGCCGCAACCATTTGGCAATTTCAGAACGCAGCAGCGGCAATCCAAGCGGATCATCGGGGATGGTCAGATCAATATCCGGCGCCCGCCAGGACCGGCGCAACAACCGGGCCCAAAGATCGAACGGAAAACCATCAAGATCGGGTGTTGCCGGGTTAAACGGACGGGCAATGCGAAAGCGCGGAAAGCGTCGCTGATAGGTCAGCATGCGCGTGGCACTTTGACTAAGCCTTATGGGGCGGTCATTTGCCGTCTGGGATTTTTTATCCGGGCCTTGGTCGCCCGTTTGCATATCCCGGTCAGGCAGGGTGCTGGCGACAAAGCTTCCGGCACCGACACGGGTTTCAAGATAGCCTTCCGAGGTTAGCAGATCGAAACTGGTCACCACCGTGTTGCGCGAAATACCAAGTGATTTGGCCAAATCCCGACTGGCCGGAAGGCGTTCGCCCGGATGCAACCGGCCATCCAGAATGGCGGATCTGATCCCGTGATACAGGCGGCGATAGGTGGTGGTGCCGCCATCATCGGCGGTATTGTCCGACTGGCTTGGATAAATCCAGCTGTAATCACTGCGCACCATCGCGACCCCGGTGAAAATTGGTTCTGTCACTTTTATTATAATGGACCTTTTGAAAAGTCCAATTTGATCCATGATCGGGCCAAATTCGACGCCTGATTTTTGACGAAGAGGTCCCGCCATGTCTGATCAATACGAAATCCATCCCCACACCAAAGTTGTCCGGGGGCCTAATCGCGCCAGTTATGACCGCGATCAGGTGCATGGCATTATTGATGATGCCCTGATTTGCCATGTCGGAACCGTGGTCAATGGGCGCCCCGCCATGATCCCGACCGCCCACTGGCGGGTGGGGGAGCGGATCTATATCCATGGCGCGTCAAAGAACCGCATTCTGGCCGCAATCGCAGATGGGGCAGAAGCCTGTCTGTGCATCACGCATCTGGATGGTCTGGTGATGGCGCGTTCGGCGTTTCACCATTCAGCCAATTACCGTTCCGTCGTCATTTATGGCAAAGGAACGGTGGTGAGTGAAGACGCCGAAAAGATGGAACATTCCCGGCTGTTTACCGAAAAACTGGAACCGGGCAGGTGGGAACACATCCGTCATCCCAACAAACAGGAACTCAAGGCAACCATGTTCTTGGGCTTTGATCTGGACCAGGTTTCGGCAAAGGTCCGTGCCGGCGATCCGGTCGATGATGATGAAGACTATGACTGGTCCGTCTGGGCCGGTGTCCTGCCCTGCACAACGACGTGGGGCGCACCGGTGGATGATGCGCGCATCAAGCCCGGGTTCGAGGGCAAAGGCTATCAGCGCAGGTAAACGCAAAACAGGCTGGCAAATCTGCCAGCCTGTTTCTTTTGGTCTTTAAGGATGGTCAGCGCCAATCAGTCGACCATGGCAGCGGCAATTTTCGCACCCAGGCGCGCATTGTTGCGCACAAGGGCTATGTTGGCTTCAAGGCTTTTGCCCTTGGTCAACTCGGTGACGCGGGCCAGAAGGAACGGGGTCACATCGCGCCCCTGAATGCCTTTTTCCTTGGCCTCGATCAGGGCATCTTCAATTGCCCCTTCGATTGCTTCGCGCGCCAGTGCCTTGTCGGCTTCTGGCGGGTTGCCAATAACGGCGCCACCTTCGAGGCCGAATTCCCATTTCGAATTAAGGAAAGCGGCAAGTTCTTCGGGGGTGTCAAGGCGCAGCGGCGCTTTTTGACCGCTTTCAACCGAATAGAATGCCGGAAATTCATCAGTGCCATAGGCAATAACCGGCACGCCAAGCGTTTCAAGATGTTCGAGCGTTTTGGGAATATCAAGGATCGCCTTTGCCCCGGCACAGACAACCGCAACACCGGTTTTGCCAAGCTCGGTCAGATCGGCCGACACATCGAAGTTACCCGCAAGGTCGCGATGCACACCGCCAATACCGCCCGTGGCAAAAACGCGAATACCGGCCTTTTCAGCCAGGATCATGGTTGCCGATACGGTGGTGGCACCATCACGTTTCTTGGCAAGGCAATAGGGGATGTCACGGCGCGACAGTTTGAGGATGTCGGTCCCCTTGGCGAAATATTCCAGTTCGTCGGGCGACAGGCCGATCTTGCAACGACCGCCAATCACGGCGATGGTGGCCGGGATCGCACCGTTATCGCGCACATCCTGTTCAACCGCACGCGCGGTTTCAAGGTTCTGCGGATAGGGCATGCCATGGGAAATGATGGTTGATTCAAGGGCAACAACAGGCTTGCCTGCGGCAAAGGCCCCTGCGACCTCGGGGGCGATATCAATATAGTCCGACATTCCGATATGCTCATATCTGGTTTAAAGTTTTAAAGGCCAGAATTAAACAGATCGGCCTTTGAAATCCAGCGCAAAGCAGGGTGTTTTGCGAATGGCTGCTGTGCGTTGCGGGGGCAACCGATGCCGCGTCGGCACGGCACCTGTGTCAGGCACTGCATTGTAAGTCGCTGATTTGGCGGCTATCGTAAACCCACCACCAACCCGTTCAAGGCCCATCTGAGAATGCATTCCAAGCCCACCCTGACCACCGGCCTCCTGATCTTTATGGCGGTCGGAAGCGGTCTGTCCGTTGCCAGTCTTTATTATGTTCAGCCATTGCTGGAACTGCTTGCCCGTGAATATGGGCTGAGTGAAACCAGTGCCGGTTTTCTGGTAACCGTGGCGCAGCTTGGCTATCTGACCGGGTTGATTGCCGTGGTGCCACTGGGTGATCATCATGAACGGCGCAAATTACTGACCGTGACCTCGGCCCTGACCGCGGTCGGGTTGCTGGCGATGGGGCTGGCACCGTCCTTTTTGATGCTGGTGGTGTTTAGTATTTCGGTCGGGATCACGTGTGTGACCGCGCAAATCCTTGTGCCACTGGCCGCCCACCTGGCGACGGATGATAAACGCGGGTCTGCGGTGGGGGCGGTGATGAGTGGCCTTTTGCTGGGCATTCTTCTGGCCCGGACATTTTCGGGCATCATGGCGGAGCTTGCCGGATGGCGGTCGGTGTTTATCGCCGCCTCTGTCCTGATGGCGATTTATGCGGTGGCCTGTTACCGGATTATTCCGCATATCCCGCCGACATCACACACCAGTTACCGCACGCTGTATCTTTCGATCCTGCATCTTTTTCGCGATGAACCGGTCTTGCGCCGCCGCAGCCTGATTGGCGGGCTGCAATATGCCGTGTTCGGGATTTTCTGGACCTCGATGGCCTTCATGCTGGTGCGCCAGTATGGCATGTCCGAAGCGGTGATCGGGCTTTATGGCCTGATTGGTGCAATCGGCATTCTGGCCGCCCGCATTGCCGGAAAGCTTGCCGACAGGGGCTGGGCACGGCTCAGCACCGGTGCTTTTCTGATGACCACCGTCTCAAGCTGGGGACTGCTGTATTGGGGGCAATGGTCACTGATTGCCTTTGCACTTGGCGTGGTGCTGATCGATCTGGGCATTCAGGGGGCGCATATTTCCAATCAAAGCGAGGTTTATCGCCTTAACCCCGAGGCCCGCAGCCGTCTGACCACGGGCTATATGGCCAGTTATTTCCTTGGGGGTGCCTGTGGCTCCGCCAGTTCGGCCATCGCCTATGGCATGGGCGGCTGGCCTGCTGTTGTGGTTCTTGGGGCCGGGGTGTCGGTCCTGTGTGTTGTGATCTGGGCCGGAACCGAATTGCGCTTTCCGGTTAAACAGATGAAACACGGCGGATAAGCCAAACCCGAAATGCCCAAAGCAAAACGGCCGCCCCATCAGGACGGCCGTTTGCGCAAAAAAGGATCTAAGCTGTGCTTAGTTCTTTTCTTTGTCGACGAGCTGGTTTGCAGCAATCCACGGCATCATCGCGCGCAGTTTGGTACCAACTTCTTCGATTTCATGTTCAGCATGCAGACGACGGGTTGCCTTGAACATCGGCTGACCACAATGCATTTCCTGAACGAAGTCGCGGACGAACTTGCCTTCCTGAATGTCGGTAAGAACTTCTTTCATGCGTTCTTTGACAGACGGATCGATCACGCGCGGGCCGGTGACATAGTCGCCGTATTCTGCGGTGTTGGAGATCGAGTAACGCATGTTGGCCATACCGCCTTCATACATCAGGTCAACGATCAGCTTAACTTCGTGCAGGCACTCGAAATATGCCATTTCCGGCGCATAGCCAGCTTCGGTCAGGGTTTCGAAGCCGTATTTGATCAGCTGGGTCAGGCCGCCGCAAAGAACAGCCTGTTCGCCGAACAGGTCGGTTTCGCACTCTTCACGGAAGGTGGTTTCGATAACGCCCGAACGACCGCCGCCGATTGCCGATGCATAGGACAGAGCAACTTCAAGCGCGTTGCCAGATGCGTTCTGTTCAATAGCTACGAGGCACGGAACACCGCCGCCACGCTTGTATTCGGAACGAACCGTGTGGCCAGGACCCTTCGGTGCGATCATCATGACGTCAAGATCAGCGCGCGGCTCGATCAGGCCAAAATGCACGTTCAGACCGTGTGCGAACAGAAGAGCAGCACCCTGTTTCAGGTTGTCGCGCAGCTCATCAGCATAGATCGCAGCCTGATGCTCATCGGGGGTCAGCATCATGACAACGTCTGCCCAAGCAGCAGCTTCGGCCGGGGTCATGGTTTTCAGACCGGCAGCTTCGGCTTTCTTGCGCGAGCTGGAGCCTTCACGAAGACCAACAACAACTTCCTTAACGCCGGAATCATGGAGGTTCAGCGCATGGGCGTGGCCCTGCGAACCGTAACCAATGATGGCAACTTTTTTGGATTTGATCAGATTAACATCTGCATCGCGGTCGTAATAAACACGCATCTTTCGATACCTCTGGACGTTGGACCACGCTGATTTTCATGCGTGGCGGATGGTAATAATTATTATGGGGCAGGCCCCAATGCCGTACCCGATGCGGATCACCGGGCAGGGCAAACTCACATCGTCAGTGTGCCGCGCGAAATCGCTGCCACACCGGTACGCGAAATTTCCGAAAGCCCAAGCGGCTCCATCAATTTGATGAAGGCGTCGATTTTTTCTGGGCTGCCGATGATTTCATACACGAAGGAATTGTTGGTCGCATCCACTGCGCGTGCCTTGAAAATGTCGGCAATGCGCAGGGACTCCACACGTTTTTCACCCGTTGCAATCACTTTGACCAGGGCCAGCTCGCGCTCGACACTTGGCCCGGCAAGGGTCAGGTCACTGACCTTGTGTACCGGAACAAGGCGCGAAAGCTGTGCCTTGATCTGTTCGATCACCATCGGGGTGCCCGAGGTAACCACGGTGATGCGCGACTGGTGGGCATCCGCGTCGACTTCGGCAACGGTCAGGCTTTCAATGTTATAGCCACGACCGGAGAACAGCCCGATGACACGGGCCAGAACGCCGGACTCGTTATCCACCAGAACGGATATGGTGTGTTTCGAAATTTCGGTTTCTTTCACGGTTTCGCTCCGCTAGGGCTCGGTCGGGGCAGAACGTGCCGCCCGCGCCGGCCTTTTCATTTTGATGTGATGGGATCAATTCGCACAGATTGTTTGTGCGGATCAGACCAGAACCATCCCTTCGTCGGAATCAATGGCTTCGTCGCCGTTGGTTTCCTGCCCAAGCAGCATTTCATTATGCGGCTTGCCCGACGGAATCATCGGATAGCAGTTTTCCTTGTCATCGACAGCGACGTCCAAAATCACCGGACCGTCAATTTCCAGCATCTTCTTGATGGCATCATCAAGATCAGCCGGGTTATTGCAGGTCATGCCGGTGAAGCCAAAGGCTTCGGACAGTTTGACGAAGTCGGGCAGGGTTTCGCTATAACTTTCGGAATAGCGCGACCCGTGCAGAAGCTGCTGCCACTGACGGACCATGCCCATATAACGGTTGTTCAGGATCACGGTTTTGATCGGCAGACGATACTGCGTCATCGTCGCGCATTCCTGAATATTCATCATGATCGACGCATCACCGGTGAAGCACACAACCGTCGCATCCGGGTGGGCGACCTGAACGCCAAGGGCAGCCGGCATGCCATAGCCCATGGTGCCCAGACCACCGGACGTCATCCATTCATACGGATGTTCGAACCCGAAATGCTGGGCGGCCCACATCTGGTGCTGGCCAACATCGGTGGTGATATAGGTCTTGCGATCACGGGTAAGCGCATGAACACGGCGGATAACGTGCTGCGGCTTGATAACGTCGGTCGGCTGTTTGTAGGACAGGCAGTGTTTGCTGCGCCAGCCTTCGATTTCTTTCCACCAGCTATCAAGTGCGTTGGCTTCGATCTTGTACTGCTTGGCTTTCCAGATCTTGATCATGTCTTCAAGAACATGGCCAACATCGCCAACAATCCCGATATCGACCGGAACGTTCTTGTTGATCGAGCTTTGATCAATGTCGACCTGGATTTTCTGCGAGTTCGGCGCAAAGAAATCAAGGTTGCCGGTGACACGGTCATCGAAACGCGCACCGATGGCGACCATGACATCGCAATCATGCATCGACATGTTTGCTTCGTAGGTGCCGTGCATGCCCAGCATGCCAAGATACTGCTTGTCTGACGCCGGATAAGCCCCCAGACCCATCAGGGTCAGCGTGATCGGCGCACCGGTCATGCGGGTGAACTCGGTCAGAAGCTTGCAGGCCTGCATGCCGGAATTGATAACCCCGCCGCCGCAATACAGGATCGGCTTTTTCGCCGATGCCAGCATTTCCATGGCTTCTTCGATCTGGCTGCGTTCGCCCTTGACCACCGGGTTATAGGTGCGGTGCTGAACCTGTGCCGGCTCCAGATACGGCGCCTTGCCAACCAGAATGTCCTTGGGCAGGTCAATCACGACCGGGCCCGGACGGCCGCTTGACGCGACGTGGAAGGCTTCGTGCATCGTGCGCGCCAGACGATCCGGATTTTTCACCAGATAGTTATGCTTGGTGCACGGGCGGGTAATGCCGGTGGTGTCGGCTTCCTGGAAGGCATCATTCCCGATCAGATGGGTCGGGACCTGACCTGTCAGGCAGACAACTGGAATGGAATCCATCAACGCGTCGGTAAGGCCCGTAACGGCGTTTGTCGCACCCGGTCCCGAGGTCACCAGCACAACGCCGACCTTGCCGGTCGAGCGGGCGTAACCTTCAGCAGCGTGGACAGCAGCCTGTTCATGGCGCACGAGAACGTGACGAATCCGGTTCTGTTTAAATATCTCGTCATATAGCGGTAGGACAGCGCCGCCAGGATAGCCGAACACGACTTCCACACCCTGATCAGCAAGGGCCTGCAACACTACTTCCGAACCGCTTAAAATACGTTCTGCCATGATTTTCGAGCCTCTTTACTTAGCGACAACAACGTGTCGCGTGATAACCGCGTGATTGAAACATGATCCAATTATCCTCGAATTGGAGTTGAAAAATCCGCCTAAACGGCGGTTTTCCGCCATTTCGGCGGGGGAAGGGCCAACCTATCGCCTCACTTTGGCGTGGTCAACAGAAATTGGTTAACATCATGACGCATTTTTGCTGCCAAACTTTCCGAATATTGCGCGTCGATGATTTCCTTGGCTAACATTTGATGCCTGAACCAGGTTAATTGCCGCTTTGCATAGCGTCTGGTTTCGCGCTGTGATTTCTCTTTGGCGGTGGCCAGATCAATCTCCCCGGCAAGGTAAGCTGCGATCTCGCGCACGCCTACGGCCTTCATAACCGGCGCTGTTTCAGGCAATTCGAGGGCAAGCAGGCCTTTGACCTCGTCAATGGCGCCCTGTTCAATCATCAGATCAAAACGCCGGTTGCAGCGGTCATACAGAATGTCGCGCGGCGGCATGTAACAAAGTTTCTTGAATTTCATGTTCGCGGGCGGGGTGATCACCGGTTCCTTGTGCCAGCTTGCCAATCCGCGCTCGGTATGGACAAAAACCTCGGCGGCGCGAATCAGTCGCTGGGTATTGCTGCCATCAAGGTTGGCGGCGGTTTCAGGGTCTTCGGCCTGAAGTTTGGCAAAAAACGCCGCGTGGCCAAGTTCTTCAAGCTCGTTTGTGACCTGATCGCGAATCCGCGCCGGGATATCGGGGATCGGCGCAATCCCCTCGGTCAGGGCATTCAGATACATGCCCGTACCCCCCGTGATGATCGGAAGTTTGCCACTGGCATGACAATCGGCAATCTCGGCCATTGCCATTTCACGCCATTTTCCGGCCGAGCAGGCTTCTCGTCCGGAAAGGACCCCATAAAGTCGATGCGGCGCACGCGCGATTTCACCGTCATCGGGGCGCGCAGACAGCACACGCAGTTCCTTATAGACCTGCATGCTATCCGCATTGATCACCACCCCGTCAAAGGCCTCCGCCAGATCAAGGGCAAGTGCCGACTTGCCGCTGGCGGTCGGGCCAGCGACGATCAGGACAGGGGCAAAAGAACTGCTGGCTTGGATGGCCGACATCAGGGTGCCTTCAGGGTAACGTGTTCAAAGGTCGGCCAGTCTATTGGGTTCGGCGCGACAGGCATAGGAATTTACGACGCAATTTCACGGCAAATAATGCGTCCCGGCCACCGGGGATGCGAAAGTTCTCTTGCCACAGTCCGGTGCAATTCGGATAAAGGCGACAACGATGTTTTATGCCTTTCCCGCCAAGGAGCCTAGCAACCATGAAATTGGTTCTCACCCTGATTGCCGCCCCGAATTCGAATGCGCTGACCAAGGCCGTGATTGATAACGCGGCAATCGCGCTGACCGGGGCGGGCGCACTGGTCGGGGATGTGACCTGGCTTGCCGAGGGTGAGGCGTGTGATCTTACTTTTGACGGGATCCCGCTTGATGTCGCCGACACGACGCTTTCCGAGGCAGAGCTTCCGGTGGATGCCATCACCCAGAAGGTTGCCACACGTCGCAAGAAGCTTTTGATTGCCGATATGGACAGCACGATTGTCACCGGTGAAACCCTTGATGAACTGGCCGAGTTTGCCGGGGTCAAGGACCGGGTGGCGGCGATCACCGCACGTGCGATGAATGGTGAACTTGATTTCGAAGCAGCCCTTGATGAACGTGTCGGTCTTCTTGAAGGCATGTCGACCGAGATGCTGAAAGAAGCCTGGAAAACGGTTGAATATACCGGCGGGGCAAAGCAACTGGTTGCGACGATGAAGGCCAATGGCGGGTTTGTTGCCCTGGTGTCAGGTGGATTTGATTTCTTTACCGGTGCGGTTCGCGCCGAGCTTGGCTTTGATTACGATCAGGCCAATGTCCTGATTGAAAAGGATGGCAAGCTGACCGGCAAGGTTCAGAAACCGGTTCTGGATCGTCAGGCCAAGGTCGATGCGCTTGAGAGCCTGTCTGCTCAGCAAGGCATCACGGTTGATGATGCGATTGCGGTCGGCGATGGTGCCAATGATCTTCAGATGATCTCGCTTGCCGGGACCGGGGTTGCTTTCCACGCCAAGCCATCGGTTCGGGAACAGGCGCGCATTTGCATCAATCATGGTGATCTGACCGCACTTTTGTATCTTCAAGGCTACGCGAAATCGGACTTCGTTTCGTAAGGTACGAACGGTTCAAACAAAAAGGGCGACCTGATCATCAGGCCGCCCTTTTTTTATATCAACTTAAGCCGGGTGGCTTATTCCTCGGTCGAGATCGTCAGGCCGAAGTAACGCGGGCCAGCCGATGTTTCGATCAGCATCAGGATGGTGCGTTTGTCATCGTCAACGGCGGCTTTGACCGCATCGACGACGTCGTCGACCGAATCAACCGAGCTGTGCGACGCTTCGATGATAATGTCACCCGGGCGAACACCCTTTTCGGCGGCGTAGCTGTCGCCGGAAACTTCGGTGACGATCACACCTTCGGTGCCTTCGGCAAGGTTGTAACTCTGACGCAGGCTTTCATCGACATTGGCGATCTTGATGCCAAGTTCATCGATGCTGGCCTCGGCAACAGCGGGTGCTTGCTGTTCCTGGGAGCTGTCCGCGCTTGTCGCGACGACTTCTTCCTCAAGTTCGCCAAGCTCGACCTGGACGGTCTGCTTTTCGCCGTCGCGCCAGATCACAACATCGACATCCTTGCCGATCTTGGTTTCTGCGACAATGCGCGGCAGACGACGCATCGACTCAACCGTTTTGCCATCAAAGGTCAGGATGACGTCACCCTGTTTGATACCGGCTTCCTTCGCCGGGCCATCTTCGGAGACGCCGGCAACCATGGCGCCGGTTGCTTCATCAAGACCAACCGAGTCCGCGATGTCTTCGGTCACGGTCTGGATGTGAACACCCAACCAGCCACGACGGGTGCGGCCATATTCCTTAAGCTGTTCGACAACGCTTTGTGCGATGCCTGCCGGAATGGCAAAGCCGATACCGACCGAACCACCCGACGGGGAATAGATCGCGCTGTTAATGCCGATCACGTCACCATCAAGGTTAAACAGCGGGCCGCCAGAGTTACCGCGGTTGATCGAGGCATCCGTCTGAATGAAGTCATCATACGGGCCCTGATTGATGTCGCGGTTACGTGCGGAAATAATCCCGGCGGTTACCGTGCCGCCAAGGCCGAACGGGTTACCGATTGCCATGGCCCAGTCACCGATACGTGCACTGTCGGAATCGCCCCATTTAACGAAGGGCAGGTCTTCTTTCGGTTCGACCTTAAGCAGGGCGACGTCGGTTTTCGGGTCACGACCGATCAGTTCGGCATCAAGCGTGTCGCCATCATGCAGGCGCACGGTGATTTCATCGGCACCGTCAATCACGTGGTTGTTGGTGACAATGTAACCATCAGCCGAGATGATAAAGCCCGAACCGAGCGCGGTCGCACGGCGGCGTTGCGGAGCCGGTCCGCCCTGGCCACCCTGACCGTTGCGGTCCATAAAATCACGGAAAAGGTCTTCAAATGGCGAGCCGGGAGGGAACTGGAAGTCCGGTCCCTGTCGTTCGGCGACCATCTGGCTTGTGGAAATGTTTACAACAGTCGGCAGAAGCTTTTCGGCCAAGTCTGCGAAACTCTCAGGAGCGGGGCGGGCATTCGCGATCTGCGAAACACTGGTCACGCCAAGGAGAACAATCACCAGTGCTGCGGTGACTTTCGTCCGCACCGGGTTGTATAATGCGTCTAGCATGTGTCTGATCCTGTTCGTTGCCGCGTTCACGGTATTTGTCATTCTCTTTGTGCAGCGCGCGGCGGGACTGTATTTCACCCGTCGCTTAAGTACTCAAATTAACCCCGACTTTGGCAGAAATTGGGCGGTACTTGGAAAAATCAAGGAATTGTGAGCACAAACTTGTGGCGCGTGGCCTTTGTCTGGCGGTTTCCCTGATCCTTGCGCCCGTTTGCTAAAGCCAGGTTCGTACTGCCCATATTCCGCCAATGGCAATGACAGCGGCGATCAATCCGCCAATGCGCAACTGCGATTCAGGAATTTCCTGAACAAGCTCCATCACCCTTTTCAGGCCGCCGGGAAACAGCGTGTAAAGCATACCTTCCAACGCGATGGCCAGAAGTATGGCTGTTGCAAGTTCCTTCATGATCAGGGACGTTCCGGCGTTTCTTTGTGATCTGTCAGACGGTCGCCCGACAAATCGAATTTATAAAAACAAAAAGGGCGACCTGCCCAATATGCAGGTCGCCCTTATGTTTTGTCTAGCGGCTTGTCGCTGGGCCAGACTTATTAAAGTACTGGAAAAACTCGCTGTCTGGTGAAAGCACCATGGTCGAGCCGTTATCAAGCGCAATTTTGTAGGCTTCGAGCGAACGATAGAATTCGAAGAATTCCGTGTCCTTGCCATACGCTTTACCCAGGATCACGTTCCGCTGCCCATCGCCCTCACCACGCAGGACTTCGGCCTGACGGTTGGCTTCCGCGATGATGCCGATACGTTCACGATCAGCTTCAGCCTGGATCTTCGCCTTAAGCTCTTCACCTTCTGCGCGAAGCTGTGCGGCTTCGGCAATACGCGAAGAACGCATACGGTTATACACCGCCTGCGAAGTTTCCTGCGGAAGGTCGGTACGACCGATACGAACGTCAATCAGTTCAACACCGAACTCTTCTGCCGGTTTGATCAGGGTCGACTGGATTTTCTCCATGATCTGCGCACGGTTGTCCGAAAGAAGCGTCACAAGCGGGGCCTGTGCCAACTCACCACGGATAACCGAGTTCAGACGCTGACCAAACAGCTGCACAAAGTTGGCAGAGTTGGTTGCGCGCTGACGGAAGATCAAAGGATCGATGATTTTCCAACGTGCAAAGCTGTCAACATTGACACGCTTCTGGTCAGACAGAAGAACCTGCTGAACCGGCGGATCAAGTTCCAGAATACGACGTTCATAATATTCAACGTTCTGGATCGGCAGTTTGAAATGCAGACCCGGTTCGGAAACCGCATGGACCGGATTACCAAACTGAAGAACGAGAGCCTGCTGGTCCTGACGTACGGTAAACACGCACATCGAACCAACGACAGCAGCAATAACCAGGGCGACGCCAGCGGCAATAAGTTTAGGACTTGCCATTAGTTGTTGCCTCCTGCATTCGCACGTTTCTGAACTTCCGGAAGCGGAAGATACGGGACAACGCCGTTACCTGCACCGTTCTGTTCCATGATGATCTTGTCAGACTTGCTCAAGACCTCCTGCATGGTTTCCAGATACAGACGACGGGTCGTCACATCCTTGGCCGTCAGGAAGGAATTATAGATGGAGATAAAGCGTTCTGCTTCACCCTCTGCTTCCTTGGTGACACGATCCTTGTATGCACGGGCCTGAAGAACCTGACGTTCTGCTTCACCCTTTGCACGCGGGATGATGTCGTTACGATAGGCCAGTGCTTCGTTCTGGGAACGATCACGGTCCTGACGGGCACGCTGCACATCGTTAAAGGCATCGATAACGTCGCGCGGCGGGTCCACTTTCTGCATTTTCACTTCGGCAATGAAAATACCAGACTCATAACCGTCCATGATTTCCTGAAGCAGGGTACGGGTCTGTTCTTCAACCCGGACACGGCCAACAGTCAGTGCTTCTTCAAGGTCGGTTTTACCGATGACCTCACGGATCGCACTTTCAGATGCCAGCTTGATGGTGTTTTCAGGATCACGCACGTTAAACAGGTAGGAACCTGCATCGCTGATACGCCACTGAACAACATAATCAATGTCGATGATGTTCTGGTCACCGGTCAGCATCAGGCTTTCTTCGGGCACATCACGCGAACCGTTTGATGTCACCGTGCCTGCACCGCGATAGCCAACCTCGATCTGGTTGGTCCGTTCGACGTTCGGCTTGATGACCTCGCCAATCGGGGCCGGAAGGAAGTAGTTCAGACCCGGACCCGTGGTGCCAACCCATTTGCCGAACAGAAGCGTTACACCCTGTTCGCCTGGCTGGACACGGTAGAAACCGGTCAAGAGCCACAACCCGATTACGGCGATACCGATCAGGACAAAGCCCTTGTATCCGCCACCACCGGGGAACAGCCGTTTAAGACGTTCCTGGCCTTTACGAATCATTTCATCAAAGTCGGGGGGCGTGTTTCCGCCGCCGCCACCACCGGAAGGACGCTGTCCCCACGGGTTCTGGCCGCCACCTTTGTTTCCGCCGCCGCCCCAGGGGCCACCGCCCCCTTGATTATTCCAAGGCATCGAGTTTCTTCCTCTTCTTGCCGTTCGGTGTTTATCTTTGTTTACCGAGCTTGGGGTAAGCCCCCAATGCATGCTCCGTCCAACAAGATCAAATTCGCTGATAGACCCCGGACATGCCGGGAAAATCAGACTTTTTTCTCACCAGTTTTGTACCCAACCTGTGATACGCCGGTTGGTACTGCAACAGATTGTAGCCAAATGCAAACTCACGAAATCTTGTTGGACGGAGCATGCCCTTAGGCCTTATATGACAGGTTGCCTTGCAAAACAATGATACGCGCCTGCAAGTTCTGTGTGACCACGGACTTAAGCCGAAATTTGGAGACCGCAATATGACTTCCCTCAACCGTGAACAGATTACTGCCGCGCTCGATAGCGTAATCGACCCAGTCGACGGCCAATCAATCACAGCCAAGGGCATGGTGCAAGGTATTGATATTCATGATGAAACTGTCAATGTTATGATCGCCGTTGATCCCGAACGCGGCCCCGCCCTCGAAGATTTGCGCCAAGCGGCAGAAAAAGCGGTGGCTGCTGTGAACGGGGTCACAACTGCCCGTGTGGCGCTTACGGCAGAGCGTCCCAAAGCCGCCGCTCAGCAAAGCACACAGCCGTCACAGCCAAGCCGCCCCGCACAACCGGGTCAGCGCCCGCAGGGTGGTGGCCAGATGCCGCTGGAATTGCCGACCGTGCGCAGCATCGTCACCGTGGCGTCCGGCAAGGGCGGGGTGGGGAAATCAACCACCTCGGTCAACCTTGCATTGTCGCTGGTGGCCAAGGGGCTCAAGGTTGGCCTGCTGGATGCCGATATCTATGGGCCAAGCCTGCCGCGCATGATGGGGCTTCGCGATGCCAAGCCGGTGCCGTCGAAAGAACATCAGGGCAAAATGATCCCGCCATCGGCCTTTGGCATGCGCATCATGTCGATCGGTTTCATGATCGAAGAAGAACAGCCTGTCATCTGGCGTGGTCCGATGGCGATGGGCGCGCTGGAACAGCTTCTGCGCGATACCGACTGGGGCGATCTTGATGTGCTGGTGGTTGATATGCCACCGGGCACGGGCGACATTCAGCTTTCCATGGCGCAACGCGTGCCGGTGACCGGGGCCGTGATTGTTTCAACGCCGCAGGACATCGCCCTTCTGGATGCGCGCAAAGGCCTTAACATGTTCCGCAAGGTCAATGTGCCGGTTTTCGGCCTGATCGAAAACATGTCCTATTACAAATGCCCGCAATGCGGCCATGTCGATCACATCTTTGATCATGGCGGGGCGCACACGGCGGCAGATGAACTGGGCGTGCCGTTCCTCGGTGAAATCCCGCTCGATCTTAAAATTCGCCTCGGCGCAGACGAGGGCAAACCAATTGTCCAGACAGAGCCCGAAGGCGAACATAGCAAGGCCTATGGCCTGATTGCCGACAAGATCGCCGCCGCCATCGAAGAGCGCGTTGGCCCGGCCGAAGCGCCGAAGAAAAAAGGCCTGTTCCCGAAGATTAGCTTTAAGTAAGGGCCTCAGCGTAGGCAAAGAAAAACCCCGCCAGATTGCTCCGGCGGGGTTTTTTGTTGGTTTTGTCTGAGGCCTGATTAAACGGCTTCGGCCATGAAGGACGGCATCCAGCCTTCATTGAGTTCGCGCAGTTCGGAGAGCGATACTTTGTCGCCGCCATCAATGACGACGGAATCACCGCCAGCCTGACCGATAATCACGGCTGCGACATTCGCACTGCCAGCCGCGTTCAGAACCTTGTCCGGATCGCGGGTTGCGATCACGTAGCGGCCCTGATCTTCGCCAAACAGCCATGCGACTTCGCTGCCTGCTTCTGGCAGATGCAGGTCTGCACCGATATTGCCCGCAAGGCACATCTCGGCAACGGTGACCAAAAGGCCGCCATCAGCGATATCGTGGCAAGTCCGCACCAGACCCAGTTCGATCAGTTCACGCACCAGCGTACCGGCACGCTTTTCCGCACCCAGATCGACCGGTGGCGGCGCGCCTTCTTCGCGACCTTCGATGGTCTTGAGATACAGCGACTGACCCAGTTCACCGGTGGCGGCACCGATCATGATCAACGCGCTGTCATCGCGTTTGATGCCGATCGTTGCATGGTGACCCAGATCAGAAATCAGGCCAACGCCGCCAATGGCCGGGGTCGGCATGATGCCAACGCCATTGGTTTCGTTGTAAAGCGACACGTTGCCCGATACGACCGGGAAATCCAGCGCGATGCAGGCTTCGCCAATACCCTGGCAGGCCCCAACGAACTGACCCATGATGCGCGGGCGTTCCGGGTTGCCGAAGTTCATGTTATCCGTGATGGCAAGCGGCTTGGCGCCGGTTGCAACCAGGTTGCGGTATGCCTCGGCAACGGCCTGTTTGCCGCCTTCGACCGGATCGGCCATGACATAGCGCGGGGTGCAGTCGGTGGTCGCGGCAAGGCCCTTGTTGGTACCCTCGACGCGGACAACGCCGGCATCACCGCCCGGACGGACAATCGTGTTTCCACGCACCAGATGGTCATACTGTTCCCAGATCCAGCGACGCGACGCGAGGTCGGGCGATGCGATCAGGGTTTTCAGCGCGTCAACATGACTGACCTTGGCCGAAATGCTGTTGGGATCAATGCGATCCTGTTTCGGGGTCGGTTCCCACGGACGATCATATTCTGGCGATGCTTCGGCCAGCGGATCAATCGGAAGATCACCGGCAACTTCACCATGCCATTTCAGAACCATGCGCTTGGTATCGGTGAGCGTACCGATAACGGCAAAGTCGAGTTCCCATTTGTCAAAGATCGCCTTGGCGGCATCTTCGCAACCGGGTTTCAGAACCATCAGCATGCGTTCCTGCGACTCTGAAAGCATCAGCTCGTAGGGCGTCATGCCTTCTTCGCGCATCGGAACTTTATCAAGCCAAAGTTCAACACCAACGCCGCCCTTGGACGCCATTTCGAACGAGGACGAGGTCAGGCCCGCAGCCCCCATATCCTGAATGGCGACGATCATGTCGGTCGCCATCAGCTCAAGGCACGCTTCCAGCAGGAGCTTTTCGGTGAACGGATCACCGACCTGAACGGTAGGACGCTTTTCTTCGCTGTCATCATCAAACTCGGCCGATGCCATGGTCGCGCCATGGATGCCGTCACGGCCGGTTTTCGACCCGACATAAACAACCGGGTTCCCGATGCCAGCCGCGGCTGAATAGAAGATGTTATCGGTATCAGCCAGACCCACGGTCATCGCATTGACCAGGATGTTGCCGTTATACGACGCATGGAAGTTGGTTTCGCCGCCAATGGTCGGAACGCCCATGCAGTTGCCATAACCGCCGATGCCTTCGACCACACCGCTCAGAAGATGGCGGGTTTTCGGATGATCAGGCTCGCCAAAGCGAAGGGCATTGAGGTTCGCGACCGGACGCGCACCCATGGTGAACACGTCACGCATGATGCCGCCAACACCTGTTGCTGCCCCCTGATAGGGTTCGATAAAGGACGGGTGGTTGTGGCTTTCCATCTTGAAGACGGCGGCCTGACCATCACCAATGTCAATAACACCGGCGTTTTCGCCCGGACCCTGAATGACCCAGTCGGCCTTTGTCGGAAGCGTTTTCAGCCATTTTTTCGAAGACTTGTAGGAGCAGTGCTCAGACCACATGACCGAGAAAATGCCAAGCTCGTTGATGTTGGGTTCGCGGCCCATGATTTCGAGAACGAGTTTGTATTCTTCTTCGTTCAGGCCGTGTTCCTTGACCAGTTCCGGCGTGATCGGGGTGCTGTTGAAATCGTTGGAGCTCACGATGCTGCCTCCACCATGCTTTTGAACAGATTGCGGCCATCGGTGCCACCATGCAGCGGATCGATTGCATTCTCGGGGTGGGGCATCATACCAAGGACGTTGCCCGCCTCGTTGATGATGCCGGCAATGTTGCGCTGGGAACCATTGAGGTTGGTCGCCGGATCCACTTTGCCATCCACATCGCAGTAACGCAGAACAACGCGACCTTCGCCTTCAAGGCGGTCAAGCGTGTCGCTGTCGGCAAAATAGTTGCCGTCGTGATGGGCGACCGGATATTCGACAATCTCGCCCGCGCTATAAAGATTGGTAAAGCGCGTCTCGGCGTTTTCGACTTTCAGATGCGTGTTCTTGCAGATGAATTTCAGGCTGGCATTGCGCATCAGCGCACCGGGCAGAAGGCCTGCTTCGGTGAGGATCTGGAAGCCGTTGCACACGCCAATGGTGGTCACACCCTGTTTGGCACGTTCGGCAACCGCACGCATGATCGGCGACTTGGCCGCCATGGCGCCACAACGCAAATAGTCGCCATAGGAAAAGCCACCCGGGACCATGATGATGTCGGTCTTTGGCAGCTCGGTGTCGCCATGCCAGACCAGGGTGGGCTCGGTGCCGGTGGCCTGCTTCAGTGCTGCGATGGCGTCATTCTCCCGGTTGATGCCGGGAAACAGGATGACAGCGGATTTCATGAAATACCGTCTCTTGATTAGTGTCGGTTACTTAATCCCGATAGACAAAGGCCCTGCCGTGACAAGACCCCGCCCGCCACGGGCGATCAGGCCAGCTCGATGCTGTAATCTTCGATCACGGTATTGGCGAGAAGCTTCTCGCACATTTCCTTGACCTCGGCTTCGGCCTTGGCGGCATCGGTGCCATCCAGTTCGAGTTCGATGAATTTGCCCTGACGGACGTCATTGACGCCATCAAAACCCAGGCCCTGAAGGGCGTGGTGAACGGCTTTGCCCTGCGGGTCAAGAACGCCGTTCTTCAGGGTGACATGAACACGTGCTTTCACGAGAAGCTCCTTTAAGTTCGCATGCGCGGGTCTCGCGCGGGGTTCTGTTTGCAAACAAAACGCTGTCCGACACACATGGCCGACCAGCCATAAGAAAAGGCCGCGCGAGCGCGGCCTTGGGGTGTTATTTGGTTTCGTCTTTTTTAAGCTGCTCTATTTCGGCGGACTCAGGGAGGACACCAAGACGGCGTGCGACTTCCTGATAGGCCTCTTCGACACCGCCGAGATCGCGGCGGAAGCGGTCCTTGTCCATCTTTTCGTTGGTGATCGCATCCCAAAGACGGCAGTTATCCGGGCTGAATTCATCGGCCAGGACCAACTGCGGGAAGTCGCCTTCCCAGACGCGGCCGAACTCAAGCTTGAAATCGACCAGTTTCAGACCAATACCGCGCATCAGACCACACAGGTAGTCATTGACGCGAAGGGTCATGCCGACAATTTCCTCAAGCTCTTCAGCACCTGCCCATCCCAGAGCGAGGATATGTTCATCCGACACCAGCGGATCACCGAGCGCGTCGTCCTTGTAATAGAACTCGACGATCGGGCGCGGCAGGCGTTCGCCTTCTTCAAGGCCAAGACGTTTGGCCATCGAACCGGCAACGATGTTGCGGACCACGACTTCGATCGGAACAATTTCGCATTTCTTGCAAAGCTGTTCGCGCATGTTCAGGCGGCGAATGAAGTGAGTCGGAATGCCGATTTCTGCCAGACGGGTCATGACGAATTCGGTGATCATGTTGTTCAGGACACCCTTGCCGGCAATGGTGCCGCGCTTCTGGGCGTTGAACGCCGTGGCGTCGTCCTTGAAATACTGAATGATCGTTCCGGGCTCTGTACCTTCGTAAAGAACCTTGGCTTTACCCTCGTAGATGGGCTGCTTTCTGGACATTGGCGGGATCTTTCACATCTAGGCCCGCCGTCCGACGCAGCAGGCACCCTGAAATTCGCGCCCTCCGTATAGCAGTGCTTGGCGAGAAACTCAATTGTCGCTTAAGCTCTATTTATGCAAACTTGATAATCGAAATTTGCAACCGTCAGCATCTGTATCGCAGAGGGGCGGAATTGCTGCGATAACCTGTTGAACTGAAAGGCGTTGATCGCCATCTGGTGTTAGACGTCGACCGGATGGAACGGTGTTTTGTCGGGCTGGCCTTCGGCAAACAGCCAGACCGGTCGCCTCGGCAGTTCATGTTCGCTTGTGGGAATCGCCGGAAGCCCGATCAGCGACGAACAGATGGTCTCAAATCCGATATTGCTGCGCACCAGCATGGCATCGGCACGGATGTCATGATGATCCGGGTCCGGGGCCTCCGTTCCGGTATCAGCCAGAAGCGCCTGCCAGGCAAACCAGTCGTCGGCTTCGGGGTGCGGGGCCGGGGCACTGATAAAGCGTGGCAGATTGCGTTTGGTTCGCGCACTGTTTTGCGTGTCATTCAGATCATGGGCGGTCAGAATCGAAAGACCTTCGGGGATTTCAGTGATTTCGATCTTGCCCGTACCGCGGTTCGCCAGCCAATAGGCATCCCGGTTATCAGCGATCACCATGTTAAACGGGCGATAGGCATCGCCATCCAGCTCGGCAAGGGCTTGTGCAGCGTCAATCGCGTCGGCATGGTCAAGTGCCTCAAGCGGGAGTTCGCCGCGTGATCGTTTGCCATCGGCAGGGCCCAGCGTGCCATAGCGGTTGAGCACGGCGGCAACCACCCCGTCCTCATTGACACCAAGCCAGGTTCCCCCGGCGGTTTCGTCCAGGCCCGCGATGACATCAGGGCGGTCTTCCCAGTGGCGCGCAGGCGCCTTCCAGGGACGGTTATTCATTTCATCGCGATTGGCGCCAATGATCACCGGCCAGTCATGGTCGGGGCGGCGTAAAATAATGACTGTACACATGAGCCAGATCAAAGCGTGCGGAACCGCACTTTGTCAAATTCAAAAGTATCAGGCAACGGGGTGAAATCGGTGTCGTTTATTGTCATATAAAATGCTATGACAGACAATGGCTTGACCGGTTTGGCTCCGATGACAATGTGACCAGCTTACAGAAGGAATCGATTATGAGCAGCTTTAATGATCGTGAACGCGGGTTTGAAGCAAAGTACAGCTTTGATCTTGAACAGGATTTTCGCGTCGAAACCCATCTTTATAAAATGCTGATCCAGTGGGCTGGCGAACAGATGGGCATGTCCCCCGAAGAATGTCAGGATTACACGCGCAAGATCATTGGCGAGGTTGTTGCCAACCCGCGCGAAAACGGTGTTGTTGCCCTGTTGCTGGCCGATTTTGGACGCAAAAATATCGACGTCACAGCCTCTGCATTGAATGTAAAGCTCGAAGAACTACGTCCGGTTGCGCGTGCAGAAGTACTGTCGTGATTGCGCGCTAGTGCATCTGCTTGGAAAACTTCTCGTTTGCTAATATGTGCAGCCTTACGTATCCTGAGCTCCCCAGACCGAAAAATTGAGTAGGTGCAACCTTTTGGTGTGGTATCCTTCGCAGGTAGGTGAAGGAGCCGATTAGGTAGATGAAAGGCGACAGCATTGCGTATCCTTTTGGCGGACGATCACGATCTTGTTCGTGAGGCAATCTCGCTACTGTTCCAACAGTATTTCGATGACTGTGAAGTGGCCGAAGCAGGGGCATTGGACCCCGCACTCGAGCTGATAGCAGCCAATAATACATTCGATCTGGTGCTGCTTGATCTGCGCATGCCGGGGATGAATGGGCTTGAAGGTTTGAAGCGCACCTTGGAGAAGGTGGCAGATTCGACCTTTGTGGTTCTGCTTTCTGGCGCATATCGAAGTGAAGATGTCCGCAAGGCGCTTGAGGCCGGCGCGCATGGCTTTATTCCCAAGACCCTGCGTGGGCAGGCCTTGGCAAATGCTGTGCAGCTGGTTCTGGCTGGTGACAAATACCTGCCGTCGTCCATTCTGAACGACATGAATGACAACATGTCAGGCGGGGGCGATGGCGAAGGTCGCCTTGCCGGTGGCTTTGGCAGCGAGGGTGATTTTGGCCGTCTGACACCGCGTGAACGTGAAGTTCTTGCACTGCTGTCAGAAGGACGTCCGAACAAGGACATCGCTCGTCACCTTGATCTGCGCGAAATCACGGTGAAGTACCATCTGAAAAACATCTATCGCAAACTGAACGTCTCGAACCGTGCGCAGGCCGTGAAAATGGCCCTTGAAGATATGGCGCGGTCCGGAACTTTGTAGTAAGTTCGACAAAGGCAGCTCAGTTTGGCGCTCAAATCCCGGCTCGTGATTTCACGGGCCGTTTTTTGTTGCCTGAACCGGCTTTTCTCCCTCGTCATTGAAAACGAAACGAGGAAAAACATATGACCGTCACCATCGCACTTGTCGGCGATTACAACCCGAACGTTACCGCCCATCAGGCCATCCCGAAGGCCCTCGACTTGGCCGCCAAAAATCTTGGACTTACCGTCACATTTCACTGGGTCGCGACATCCGACATTGATTGCCCAGATGCCCAAATCCTTGATGGCTATAACGGGATATGGTGCGTGCCTGCCAGCCCCTATCAAAGCTTTGACGGTGCACTTGCCGCCATTCGGCGTGCCCGTGAAAACCGCATCGCTTTTCTGGGAACCTGTGGCGGGTATCAACACGCAATCCTGGAATATGCCCGTAATGTTCTTGGTCTTGCTGATGCGGCAAATGCGGAAATCGACCCGAATGCTTCATTGCCCCTGATCGCGCCGCTTAGCTGTGCGTTGATTGATCAAGATGGTGGGATCGACCTTTTGGAAAACAGTCTAATTCGCGATGTCTGTGGCACCGCGCATTTGACAGAAACCTATCGCTGCTCATTCGGGTTTAATCCGGAATACGCCCATCTGCTTGATGGCCGGGATCTTCGGATTGTGGCCTGGGATCAGGATCGCGATCCGCGCGCGGTTGAGCTTCGCGGGCATCCGTTCTTCATCGGAACCGCGTTTCAGCCCGAGCGTGCCGCCCTTCGGGGTGAAGATCATCCATTGATCAATGCATTCGTCCGTGCCGCGGCGGGCTGACAACCTTTTTGAAGGTCCCCTGCACACCTGATGTGTGCGGGGGGCCTCATTTATCAACTTTGCTGTGATGGCATATTTGGCAGGCGGCGTTGCATCGGTGGGGTGCGTCCGGATTGCATTACGACAACCCCGGTCAGGATTGCCACCAGTGCAATCAGATCAAGCAGTTGAACGCTTTCCCCTAAAATCAGCGAGCCGGTCAGAACGGCGATAATCGGCGGGATATAGGTCACGCTTGCCGCTTTGACCGCACCAAGATTCTCGACAACGAAGTAATAGCACAAATACGCAAAGCCGGTGCCAAACAGACCAAGCCCAAAGAACAGACCAAGGGCGATCCAGCCATTGTCAAAGATCGCGCTGGCGCCGTCAAAGTCGGTGGTAACCAACAATGTCAGCGCGGCAATACCCAATTGATAGGTGCAAAGTGCAAGGGGCGAAATGCCAAGCGGGCTCAGGAACCGGCGGGCATAGACAAAGGACAGGCCAACGCAGAGGGACCCAAGTCCGATATACCCAACCCCGGCCAGATCATTTGCCGAAACGCTTGCGTCCCAGGGGCGCGCAATCATCGCGACCCCGATAAAGCCGACCCCCAATCCAACAAGCGAGCGACGATTAACAGGCTCATCGCGCAAAAAGGCCGCCGCGGTGATAAACGAAATCATCGGAATGGCACCGCTCAGCATCCCGGCAAGGCTTGATGGCAAAAGCTGAATGCCCTTGGCAAAGCTGAAATAGTAAAGACTGCCCGCCAGAACCGACATCACGATGAAATGGTGCGCAAAGCGCAAATGCCGCCATTTAAGTTTTCGCCCGATCAGGGCTGCGGCAAAAACCGGCAGGAACCCCATAAACACGCGAACGGCGGCAATCTGTGTCGGGGTGATCAGGGTGCTGGCGCTTTTGTTAAACAGAAACGTCATGCCCCAGGCAAGGGCCAGAAACCCGAACACGATATAGGCTTTGTTTTTCATGGTGGCGGACCAGTTTGGAAAAATCATGGCCGATTGTCTAAATTCCCGGTAGTTTTCACAAATCATACTATCTGGGTCATGAAATAGAAAAACTGCACTATGAGCTCATATCCACCACTTAAATCACTGCCAGCGTTCGAGGCATCCATGCGCCTGAAAAGCTTTGCGCTGGCGGCGGATGAATTGAATGTCACGCCCGGTGCGGTGGGGCAGCAAATCCGCAAGCTTGAAGACTGGCTTGGGGTGGAGTTGTTTACGCGCACAGTCCGGCAGATCACGCCAACGGCGGATGGTCTGGCTTATGCTGCGCGCATTGCCCCGGCCTTGCAGCAGATCCGCGATGCCAGCCATCAATTGCGCGACCAGTCAAATCATGCGGTGCGGTTCGTTATGCCGCCAAGCTTCGCGGCAAAATGGTTTTCCAAACGGATGTCGCGGTTTCTGATCGCCCATCCCGAAACCTCGCTTCATGTCGGATCATCATCGATCCTTTTGGATTTTGATCATGATCCGGTCGATCTGGCGGTGCGCTATTTCGATGGCGTCGATGAAAGCCTCGAAACCATACTGCTGTATCAGGGGCAGGCGGCGGCCTTTTGCGCGCCGTCCTATCGCGACGGGTTGGGACTGGATCGCCCCGATGACCTTGCGCGGGCGACGCTGCTGAATGATATCCTGCATCCGTGGTGGGAAGAATGGCTGGGCCGGTTTTCAACCCTGACGGCGCCCGACATTCGCGCCATAAAACGCGTGGAAATCGATCAGACATCCATGGCGATTGAGGCGGCAATTCATGGGCAGGGCGTTGTTCTGGCCAACCCGCTTCTGGCCGAAGAAGACATTTCCGAAGGCAAGCTGATCCACCTGTTTCCGGACCAGGTCGTCAAAGTGCCGTCAGGCTATTATCTGGTTTGGCCCAAGAACCGTGATCTGCGCGCACCGGTCAAGGAATTCCGCGACTGGCTGTTGGCAGAGGCCAGCGACCTTGCCATCAAATAACAAACCCCGGCCGAAAGGTTTCGACCGGGGTTGTAAAAGCGGTACGGCGCGGATTACAGATCGCGGTTCATGGTGTAGGTGCCCATGTAACTTGCCTTGCCCAAAACATGGCCTTCGATGGCGGCAAGGGCATCCGGGCCGGTAAAGGGCTCTGGCAGGTCGATCTTGTCGGTATCAAGCGCATAGACCGTGAAATGATAGTGGTGAATGATCGAATCATTCCATGGCGGGCAGGGACCGTCATAGTCGCCGTAATCACCACCCATATCGGTATCGCCGGCAAACCAGTCGGTATAGTTGTTCAGGCCCGCCGTGCCATATGGCTTGGCACCGGGCATCTTGCCCTTTGGCGTCACACCATTGGACGCGACACCTTCTTCAAGCTTTGTGATGCTGGCAGGGATATTGACCAGAACCCAGTGGTAAAAATCAACACGCGGCAGGCTTGCCGGGACTTCCTTGCCTTCGATATTGACGTCCTCGCCCGATGACGGGACATCCGGGTCGTGGCAGATCAGGGCGAAGGATTTGGTGCCTTCGGGAATGTCGCTCCAGGAAATGGCGGGACTGATATTGTCCGATGTTTCAAACCGGCCCTCTGCCGGGATTTTACCGAACGCGAACTTGGCCGGGATCGGCGCGCCGTCTTCCCATCCTTTGATGCTCAGTTTCATTGCTATGCCTTTCCTGCAATTGACATTTTTTGATGTGTTGGCTGTGTTCGATATAGCTCAGCATCAATGATGCGCAATGTCAAAGGCCTGTATTGCTGCACTAGCCAACGAAAAAGCCCCGACCATGCGGCCGGGGCTTTAAAGCAGGCTTTGGTATTTTGCTTAGTCCGCAAAGACACGGGCAAAGATCGTGTCGACATGCTTGGTGTGGTAGCCAAGGTCAAACAGCGCTTCGAGCTTGTCCATCGGAATGCGGTTGGTGACGTCTTCGTCGGTTTTCAGAAGCGACAGAAGATCGCCTTCGCGGTTCCAGACCTTCATCGCGTTACGCTGAACGATGCGATACGAATCTTCGCGCGAAACGCCATACTGGGTCAGCGTCAGCAGAACACGCTGCGAGAAGACCAGACCACCCATCTGGTTCAGGATCTCGTCCATGCGCTCCGGATAGACAACCAGGTTTTCAACAACGTTGGTCAAACGCATCAGGGCGAAATCAAGCGTGACGGTCGCATCCGGGCCGATGTTACGTTCGACCGAGCTGTGCGAAATGTCGCGCTCGTGCCACAGGGCAACGTTTTCCATTGCCGGGATGGCCATTGAACGCACCAGACGGGCAAGACCGGTCAGGTTTTCGGTCAGAACCGGGTTACGCTTGTGCGGCATCGCCGAGGAGCCTTTCTGCCCCTTGGAGAAGAATTCTTCAACTTCGCGAACTTCGGTGCGCTGCAAGTGACGGATTTCGGTTGCCAGATGTTCGATCGACGATGCAATCACGCCAAGGGCTGCGAAATAGGCGGCATGACGGTCGCGCGGGATCACCTGGGTCGAAACCGGTTCCGGTTTCAGGCCAAGCTTGGCGGCAACATGTTCTTCAACACTCGGTTCGATGTTGGCGAATGTGCCAACCGCGCCGGAAATTGCGCAGGTCGCGATTTCATCACGTGCGGCAACAAGGCGATCACGGTTACGTTTGAATTCCGCATAGAAGGTCGCAAGCTTCAGACCAAAGGTCACCGGCTCTGCGTGGATGCCGTGCGAACGGCCCATGCAGGGGACGTCTTTGGTTTCATAGGCGCGCTTTTTAAGTGCTGCCAGAAGCTTGTCCATATCTTCAAGCAGGATGTCGGTTGCCTGGGCAAGCTGCACGTTAAAGCAGGTATCAAGCACGTCCGAGCTGGTCATGCCCTGATGGACAAAACGGGCTTCTTCGCCGACCTGTTCGGCCAGTTCGGTCAAAAACGCGATCACATCGTGTTTGACTTCGGCTTCGACGGTGTCAATGCGGTCGATGCGGTCCTGGGTATAGGGCTTGTCGCCTTTTTCCCAGACAAGCTTGGCGGAATCAGCCGGGATAACACCCAGTTCAGCCAGTTTGTCAGCAGCGTGGGCTTCGATTTCGAACCAGATACGGAACTTGTTCGCCGGTTCCCAGATGGATGTCATCTGCGGACGGGAATAACGGGGGATCATGCGGTCGCCTCCGGGCAAGATGGTTGGGTGCCGGAAATAGATCTCGATGATCGGAATGCGTAGTTGATTGCACGATCACGGCGCCGGCACGCTTTCACGGGGTCGGATAGTCCATTCCGGGCAAATTGGCAACCCTGCAGACGGGTATAGCAGGATTGTGAAGGCGATTTTGCCACCGAGAAACTTGTTTAGGGTCTGTCCTGAGCCTAATCTTAGAAAAATAGCAACTTATTGAGAATATATCCTGTAAGCAGGCAGGATGTATCTTCGACGACGCGGTTAATCCGAATGCGAAGTGGGCAGAATTTTTATGGCGCGTGAACGCGACGGGGCCAACAATCATCAGAAAGATGTGACACAGGTCCGCAATACAGACGCAAACTATCTGGCGGAACTGGTTGAACTGGGTATCGCCCTGTCGGCACAGCAGGGGCGCGAAGAGCTTAACCAGAAAATCCTGATGGCCGCGCGTAACTTCACCAACGCCGATGGTGGATCGCTTTATGTCGTCAATCAGGACGAAAGCGAACTTCATTTCCGGATCATGGTCAATGATACGCTTGAGACGTTCTTTGTTTCGGGCCGCGAAACCGAGAAACCATTCCCGCCCTTGCCGCTTTATGACGACGAAGGCCGCCCGAACTACGCCAATATCGCGACCTATGTCGCGCTGACCGGCAAGGCGATCAATATTGATGACGCCTATAGTGCCGAGGGATTTGATTTTACCGGCACCCGGGCATTTGATGCCAAAACAGGGTATCGGTCGAAATCCTTCCTGACCGTGCCGCTTAAAAACACCAGCGGCGTTGTGATCGGCGTTTTGCAGCTGATCAATGCGCGTGACGATGCGGGCAATGTGATTTCCTTTGATCCGGCGATTGAACCGATCATCAATGCGCTGGCCAGTCAGGCGGCGGTTGCCATTGAAAACAGCCGGTTGCTGGTGGCACAGCGCGACCTGATGGAAAGCTTCGTCCGCGTGCTGGGTCAGGCGATTGACGCCAAATCACCGCACACCGCAGGCCACTGTTCGCGTGTGCCGATCATAGCGCGCATGCTGGCGCAGGCGGCTGTGGATGACCGGGATGGCACCTTTTCCAATTTCTATCTGACAGACATGGAATGGTACGAGCTTGACCTGTCGGCCTGGCTTCATGATTGCGGCAAGATCGTCACCCCTGATCATGTGATGGAAAAGGCCACCAAGCTTGAAACCATCCATAACCGTATTCACGAAGTCCGCACGCGCTTTGAAGTACTGCGTCGTGACGCCGAGATCGAGATGCTTAAACGCAAGCTGGATGGCGAGGACGCACTTAAGTGCGAGGCCGATTTTGCCCGCCGGGTGACCGAACTTGAAACCCAGTTTGCCATGGTGGCGGATGCCAATATTGGCGATACCGAACTTGATACCGACACCATCTTTGCCCTGCATGACATCGCAGAGCAGGAATGGACGCGATATTTTGATCGCACCATCGGCTTGTCCTGGTCGGAACAACAGCGCCTTGATGATGCGAAACTCGCCGAACTGCGCGCAACCGGCACTGAAAAGCTTCTGATGGATCGCGAAACCGACATCTATAACGGTTTTAACCGGGGCGAGCTTTATAACCTCTCGATCCCGCACGGCACCCTGACATCCGAAGAACGCCAGGTGATCAACGATCATGTTGTCATTACCCAGGATATGCTGGCCCAATTGCCATATCCCAAGGAACTGCAACGCATTCCCGATATTGCCGGAAATCATCACGAAAAGATGGACGGGTCCGGGTATCCGCGTGGTCTGACGGGCGATGATATGGGGATCCTCGAAAAGGTCATGGTGATTGCCGATGTCTTTGAGGCGCTGACAGCTGTAGATCGCCCGTATAAACGGCCGAAGACATTATCTGAATGTATCTCGATCCTGGCCGACATGCGCGACAAGGGGCAGATCGATAGCGACCTTTTCGAGCTTTTCCTGACAAGCGGCACTTATCAGGAATACGGACGCAAGTATTTGCGCGAAGATCAGCGCGACGAAGTCGATATCGCACAGTTCATCATCTCCAATCCTGACTAGACAGCTTTCTGCACACGGATCAAAAAAAGACCGCCACAAGGGCGGTCTTAAAAGTTCGGGTGCAGTTTCTTGGGAGGCTCTTGTTGAACTAGATGCTGTCATGGAAGTGACATGCGACTTCCTGACTGTCTGAAACGCGTTCCAGTACCGGTGGCTCCTGTGCGCATTTATTCTTGGCAAATGGGCAGCGGGTCCGGAACACGCATCCTGATGGTGGTGACAGCGGGCTTGGCAAATCACCGGTCAGAACAATGCGTTCCTTATTGCGTTCGATCTCGGGATCGGGGATTGGAACGGCAGAAATCAGGGCCTTGGTATAGGGGTGTCGTGGTGCGGCATAGATGCTGTCACGGTCTGCAAGTTCGGCGACATTACCCAGATAGAGAACCATGATGCGGTGACAGATGTGGCGGACAATCGACAGGTCATGGCTGATGAAAATCAGTGACAAGTCAAATTCACGCTGCAATTCCTGCAACAGATTGACGATCTGGGCCTGAATGGAAACATCAAGCGCTGAGACCGGCTCGTCACAGACAATCAGTTTGGGTTCCAGGATCATTGCACGCGCAATGCCGATGCGCTGGCACTGGCCACCGGAAAACTCATGCGGATACCGGTTGATCATTTGCGGCAACAGGCCAACGCGCGCCATCATGCGTTTGACCCGTGCCTTGATTTCTTCCTTGCCGAGTTCCGGCTTATGGGTGACCAGCGGTTCGGCAATGATTTCGCCAATCGTCATGCGCGGGTTCAGGCTGGCCAACGGATCCTGAAAAATGATCTGCAGGTCCCGACGCAATGGCTGCATGTCACGATGTGGGGCACCGACAATGTTCTTGCCGAGCCAGGCAACCTGGCCATCGGTTGGTGGGATCAATTGCAGGATCGCACGGCCAAGCGTGGATTTGCCACAGCCGGACTCCCCGACAATACCAAGTGTCTCGCCGGGATAAAGATCGAAATTGACGCCATCCACGGCCTTGAGCTGCCGGTCAGGCGCAAACAGGCCCTTGGATGGGATCGGGAAATGAACCTTGAGATCGCGGACCGACAGGATCGGTGAAGCGTCTTTTTTTGCGGAATTGTTCATCACGCTCATTTGTCATCCTCCCGGAAACAGGCGCTGGCCCGGCCATTGCCAAATTCCCTCAAAAGCGGGCGTTCCGCACAGCAGCGATCAAACACATATTCGCAACGTTCCTGATAGGCGCAGCCTTTTGGAAGGTTCTGCAAGTTGGGCGGCTGGCCGGGAATGGCAAACAGGCTTTCTTCATCGGCGCGATCAATCCGTGGCATCGATTTCAAAAGGCCTTCGGTATAGGGATGATGACTGTCGTAATAGATGTCGCGGACCGATCCGGTTTCGACAACACGCCCGCCATACATCACCATCACCCGGTCACAAAGACCCGCCACCACGCCCAGATCATGGGTGATCATCACGGTGGCTGTGTTGAAGTCTGTTTGCAGATCGCGCAACAGATCAAGGATCTGTGCCTGTACCGTTACATCAAGGGCGGTGGTTGGTTCATCGGCAATCAGAACTTCCGGGTCACATAACAGCGCCATGGCGATCATGACGCGTTGGCGCATGCCGCCGGAAAACTCATGCGGATACATGTGAACGCGCTGGGCCGCGCCGGGAATTCCGACACGATCAAGCATGGTGATTGCGCGCGCCAAGGCATCGCTTTCCGACATGCCACGATGTTCGACCAGAACTTCCGTCATCTGCCGGGAGATTTTCAGAAACGGGTTCAGTGATGTCATCGGATCCTGAAAGATCATCGACATCGACACACCGCGAATTTTGTTCAATTCGCGGGTCTGCAGATTGAGGATTTCCTTGTCCTTGTATCGGACCGAACCGGTGGATGCGCCGTTTTTGGCAAGCAATCCCATCAGCGACAGGAAAATCTGTGTCTTGCCGGATCCGGACTCCCCGACAACACCAAGCGTCTCGCCCGGATCAATGTGGAAATTGACGTTATTGACGGCCTCGACCTCGCCATCCGGGGTCTGAAAGCGCGTGGTCAGGTTTTCGACAGTCAGAATATGATTTGTGGTCATGGTTTTTCCTTGTCCTCCCTTACCTGTCTTTCGGATCAAGCGCATCGCGCAGACCGTCACCGATGAAGTTAAAACAGAACAGGGTGAGTGCCAGGAACACAGCCGGATAGATCAGCATCCATGTTGATGCCTCGATCACCTTGGCCCCTTCGGAAATCAGAACGCCCCAACTTGTCAGCGGCTCTTGTACGCCCAGTCCAAGGAAGGACAGGAAGCTCTCGGTCAGGATGACTTGCGGAATGGTCAGCGTCATATAGACAATGACCGGGCCCAGCACGTTGGGAATGATGTGGCGGAAAATGATCTTGAAGTTCGAAACACCGGTTGCGTGGGCCGCTTCGATAAATTCGCGCCGACGTAACGACAATGTCTGACCGCGGACAATACGGGCCATGGTCAACCATTCAACCGCGCCAAGGGCGACAAAGATCAGGAAGATGTTTCGGCCAAACACCACCATCAACATGATGACAAAGAACATGAAGGGCAGGGAATAAAGCACATCGACAAACCGCATCATGATGCTGTCGATCTTGCCGCCGAAATATCCGGCAACTGCGCCGTACGTAACGCCGATGATCAGCGAAACCGTGGTAGCCAGAAGCCCGACCGCAAGTGATACACGCGCGCCATAAAGCACCCGGATAAACAGATCGCGGCCATTGCCATCGGTGCCAAAGATATGGCCGTTTTCCCAGTTCGGACCTTCCTGGATATAGCCCCAGTCGATCTGGTCATAGGCATAGGGGCTCAGAAGCGGGGCAAAGATCGCGAGTAACGTAATAATGCCCAGAATGATCATTGAGGCGACAGCCGCCTTGTTGCGGAACAACCGGATACGGGCATCGCGCCACAGGCTGCGACCTTCGATTTCTTCGGCCGCGCCGGCTGATTGCAGCAGAGCTGTTTTTTCAGATTTATTCATTATCAGCGTGACTTCAGTTTGGGATCAAGAAGGCCGTAAATCATGTCGACCAGGAAATTCAGCAGAATGATCATCACCGCATAGACAATCACCACCCCCATCACGAGCGGGTAGTCGCGGTTCAGCGCTGCCTTGATGAAATAGGTGCCGATACCGGGCACGCCAAAGATGCTTTCGATCACGACCGAGCCGGTCATGACGGCCGCCGTTGCCGGACCAAGATAGGAAACAACCGGTAACAGCGCGCCCTTGATGGCGTGGCGATTGACGACAAGCGTCTCGCGAAGGCCCTTGGCACGTGCGGTTCGGATGTAATTCGAATGCAGAACCTCGACCATCGATCCGCGGGTCAGACGTGCGATATAGGCAATCTGGGGCAGGGCAAGTGCGATGATCGGAAGGATTTTGTATTCAAGTTCCCCATCCCCCCAGCCAGCGGTCGGCAGGATCGACAGATAAAGCCCAAATACCAGCGATAATAACGGCGCCATGACAAAGTTCGGAATGGCGATGCCGATCATCGCGACACCCATGACAACGAAATCAACCGCGCTGTTTTGTCGAATGGCGGCATAGGTGCCAAACGCGACGCCAAACACAAGCGCAATGGCAATCGCACTCAAGCCCAGCTGCATCGAGGCAGGGGCACCTGCCATGATCAGTTCGGCAACCGAAAAGTCGCGGATTTTAATTGATGGTCCGAAATCGCCTCGGAAAAGCTTGCCGATATAGATCGCGTATTGTTCGACCAGCGGCTTATCAAGGTCATAGGCAGCCTTGATGTTCTTTTCGATTTCCGGCGGCAATGCGCGTTCCTGATCGAACGGGCCGCCCGGTGCGATACGCATCATGAAGAAGGCGACTGTGATCACGATGAACAATGTCGGGATCGCGATCAGCAGGCGCCGAATGGCGTAAGATAACATTTTCTCTCATCCCCGTCGGGGTGGTCACAGGCTGCGGGCGGGAGGAACACCACACAGCCTGCGACACGAAGGCAGGATTTACTCGGCGATGTCGAGCCAGCGGGTCAGGTGACGATCCGGGGCATTATCGATCCAGCCCTTGATCTTTGGTGAGACCAGCTGTTTCGAGACATAGTAGTAAATCGGGATGTAGGGCTGTGCCTCCATCATGATGGCTTCCGCGCTATGCATCAGTTCTGCACGCTTTTTCAGGTCGCCTTCATTCTCGGCAGCCAGCATCAATTCGTTGTAGCGCGGGTTATCAAATGCTGCATAGTTCAGCGGGCCGGTGCGTTCCTCGCCGAGGAACAGGAAGTTCTGCGCGTCGTTGTAATCGGCAATCCAGCCAGCACGGGCGACTTCAAAGTCACCGACTTTCAGGTCGGCATAGTGGATTTTACCTTCGGTGTTAAACAGCTCTGCATCGACGCCGATCTGTTTCCACATGTTCTGTACCGCAATCGCGATGCGTTTGTGGTTTTCAGATGTGTTGTAACGCAGCGTGAATTTAAGCGGGTTTTCGGCGGTATAACCGACTGCTTCCATCAGTTTCTTGGCTTCGGCGACCTTGTCACCATACGAAAGGTCTTTCCAGGAAACATATGCAGGCTCGGTATAGTTACCGGTTCCCGGCGGAACAAAGGAATAAGCCGGAAGTTCGCCGGTTTTCAGAACCGCGTCGGTGATTGCTTCGCGGTTGATCGCAAGCGACAGTGCCTTGCGGACGTTCGGATCCTGGAATTTCTCTTTGTCGGTGCGGATCGCGTAATAATAAATGCCAGCATAGGGCGCGATGCGCAGGCTGTCGGCCAAATTGTCACGCAGCCAGGAAATCTGTTCGGATGCGATGTCGCGCGCAACGTCCAGCTCTTCGGCACGGAAACGGTTCTGCATCGCCGTGCGGTCTTCGTAGGTGTAATAGATCACCTCGTCGATCGGAACGTTTGCGGCGTCATAGAATTCTTCGTTCTTGACCAGTTTGGTGTGAACGTTTGGCACCCATTCGACAAGTTTGTAAGCGCCGTTCACAACGATATTTTCCGGCTTTACCCAATCCTTGCCGTATTTTTCAACGACATGACGCGGAATGGCGAAAGCGGTCTGGTGGGTCAGCTGTGCCAGGAAATAGGGGGCAGGTGCGGTCAGTTTGACTTCGAGGGTATGGTCATCAATGGCCTTGGCTGCGAGTTTCGCGCCATCCTTGCCAGTGTTAACTTCCTCAGCACCTTCGATGATGTAAAGCAGGGATGCGTATTCCGCACCCAGTGCCGGATCAAGAAGACGTTCCCAGCCGGCGATAAAGTCCTGTGCCGTCACCGGGGTGCCATCCGACCAGTTATGGTCGCGGATTTTGAAGGTGTAAGTCATTCCGTCTTCAGAGACGGTCCAGCTTTCGGCTGCACCGGGAACCGGTTGGCCATCCGGGCCATATGTCAGAAGGCCCAGCGACATATCATCGGAGATACGGCTGGTCTGAACGGTAGAGATGAAATGCGGATCCATTGACTGCGGTTCGCCGTCGTTACCAATTCGCAGGATCTTTTCGGCCTGCGCCTGGCTGGTCGACAACATCGTCATCGATCCGGCAATCAAGGCGGTACCCAAGACAAAAGCACGTGAGGATTTTAGCAACCCGTTCACGAGACCTTTTGCAGTCATCGCGTTGTCTGACATCTAAAATGTCTCCCTTGTCATTTTGATTTTTCGTTACGTACCTCCCAGAAAGTACGTACGTGAAAATACTGATCCGGGTATGCGCTTACTGCAAGGTAGATTCTACACAACGGGGCAGATAGATTAATGCTTGCGCGGGAAAACGTTTTCAATCGTTAATTGTTGTGCATATGGGGATTTATGTCGAATTTATTACGGCGTTTGGCGTTCTTAACACCGATCGTCCGAAAACCGCCAGGATGATATGGTTTCAGTGGATGATCGCGCAAAAGTGGTGGTCTGTGCTGACACCGTTCCCATTCGACCGTCTCGCACATCACAAGATGCGACCGAATCGCAAGAAACCCGGCCCATATGGCGGTCACAGGACGGATTTTAAAACAGCAGATATTTGAAAGGGAACTCTTTTGCAGACCCGGTGGCGATCTGATTGCAATTTTACGAACGCGTGGAACCTATCAAGAATATGGGTGAAAATAAGTGCGTGAAGAACAGTGCGATCAAGGCGATATTGCATAAATCGGGTTGTTTTGATCGCAGTGCCTGCATCCATCTTGCTGAGGCCCTTCAAGTAAGTCTTGGTTGCAGCGTGCCTGATAGTCGCGTATTTCCGTAGAGTTCGTTGCGGCCCTTGCGTTCTGCTCGGCCAAGCATATCCCACCAACAGAAACCGCCACTGAAGGCGCAGGAATGATTGAAACATTCGACATTCTTTTTCTGATCGTTTCGGTTCTTGGCGTATCGCAGGCGATTTTCCTGATTGTCCTGTTGATGGACGAAGGCAAGCGTTCTTTTCGCGCCAATCGCTGGCTCATGGTGTTCGGATTTTCGGTCGGTATGAGTTTTATCGACGATACGTTCGACCCGTTCATCAGTCCGATAGTGAACCTGTATCTTGTGCCGGTTTTTGCGCCATTCTTTTTTGCCTTTATACCGTCGATATATTTGTATTTTCGGGAAGTTTCCGGCAATCCGGTTTCCCGGCCCTACCGGCATTTTCTGGTATTAATCCCGGTGACTGCAGCGATCGGGCTTATGGTTTACCTAAAAAGTACGCGGATGGTCGCCAATCAGGATCATGTGCGTGATGTCGGGTTGCAGATTGCGTTTTCATCGCAAGGGCTTGCCAATTTGGTTCTCCTGGCGATTGTCATCCTGTTTTGCGTGTCGTTTGTCGGTTACATGGCTGGGATATGGCGGCTCGCGCGGCGTTATTTGCGACAAGCCAATTGGCAACTCCAAGCCGACAGTGAACGAATGCGTCGCTGGATTATCGAACTTCTTGTCGGGATGACGGTGTTGTTTACCGTCTTCACCTTGACCAATTTGCTGGATCTGTTTGTCTTTCACGCGGAATGGCTGTCGCTTGGTGTCAAGGTGGGGTTTGTGGTTGTGTTCTTCCGCATGTGTCAGGTTATTGCGCAGAACCCGGCGATCTTTGTGCAAGCGGAAACCGAAGACGGTGCCCAGGACAATCTGCCTGAACGTCAGGAAACCGGCCAAGGGCCGGACACCCAGCAGCCCCCGTTGTTGCGTGCAATTGTTGATGACCCCGGCATCGACCGTATTCGCACCCGCCTTGCAAGGATCGTTGCAGACCGCAATGTGATGCTTGATCCATTGCTCACCATGCCGAAACTGGCTTCTGCTGTCGGGGCGACGCCCAACCAGCTTTCCTTTGTCTTGAACCAGCATCTGGGCAAAAGCTTCTTTGATTTCGTTAATGAAGTCCGGGTTGACGAGGCTTCTCGCCTGCTGATCGAGGAACCAAATCGCACGATCCTAGATATCGCAACCGAGGTCGGCTTCAATTCGAAATCGACCTTCAATCAGGCGTTCAAGAAAATCACCGGTCATACACCAAGTAACTATCGTCAGAACAATTTCGCAAAATCAAATAGTTAAGGCGTATGAATGCGCATTCGTACCTGTTTGGCACGGATTGTAAGTACAAGGCTATAAAACCGGACGCCTTCTTTGGCACGCTCGGGCAATGTCGCGACATCAACAACACAATTGGGATGTTTAGACATTATGGTATCGCATTTTTGTTCTCGTCGTTTGGGGGATGCAATGGTGCTGGGCGGACTTGGCATCTGTACGGCAGCCATCATCATCATGCTTGCCAGCAGCGCACACGCCCAGACTGCAACGCCTGGACAAAGGGAAATCATCCGCGAACAGGTAAATCCGCAGACCGAAGACCCACTTAAACCCTGGCTTGGCGGCGATTGGCAGATCGGTGCCTTCGGCCAGATCAGCAGCAATCCCTATCGCGGGGCCGATAGTACAGATTTAGACGCGCTTCCGGTATTGGCCTACGATGCCGAACGTCTTCGTATCGGTATTGACGGCATTGATGCCAAAGTCTGGATGAATGACTTTGCCAGCGTTTCGATCATTGGTGGCCTTCGGATGGAGCCATTTGATCCGGGTGACTCAAGCTATCTGAACGGGCTTGAAAAACGCGATATGGCATACGAAGCCGGTATCGGCGGATCGCTGCGTGTTTGGCACGGCGAGCTTCAGGCAAGCTATCAGACTGATCTCAACAATGCTCATGGCGGGCATGAGGTGGATGTTGCTTATTACCTGCCAACCGAATACGAAAAGTTCAGCTTCAATGTCGGCGGTGGTGTGACCTGGCAAAGCGAAGACCTGGTTGATTACAACGTCGGCGTACGTCGCAATGAAGTGCGCAGTGATCGTGGCTTCTATTCCCCCGACGCCACCTTTATCCCGCATCTTGATTTCAGTGTGACCTATCCGGTGACCGAAAGTTTTGCCGTCGTCGGGACCACTGACGTTAAATTCCTGCTCGACGAATATACTGACAGTCCGATCATTGATGAGGACTATGTGCTCAGTGCTGGTCTGGTGCTGGTCTACACCTTCTGACCCTGAACCGTCTCCCTGTCATCATCTTACCTCGAACTTGTCGGCAAGCAATCAGGCTTTGCCGACGAGACGGACCGGCATCCCCCACTATTGCAACCAACTGCCGGTCCGTTACCTCTTTGCGCGACTTTGTTCCTGATCGATGACGGGTATCGGGATAGCAGCCAGTTTCACCCTGATACCTTCAGTTGCAGCAAATCCCATTTGTTGCCATAGAGGTCCTCAAACACGGCGACCATGCCATAGGGCTCATCGCGGGGAGCTTCAAGAAAACGAACCCCTGCATCAACCATGCATTTGTGATCGCGCTCAAAGTCATCTGTGTTCAGGAAAAAGCCAACCCGACCGCCGGTTTGATTGCCAATCGCGCTGACTTGGTCGTCATTGCCTGCCTTCGCCAGCAAAACACGTGTTTCACTAGCTCCCTTCGGGGAGACCACCACCCACCGTTTCCCGCAGCCCATGTCGGTATCTTCAATCAACTCAAAGCCGACTTTTTCGGTGTAAAATGCGATGGCTTCGTCATAGTCGCGCACGACAAGGGCGAACAAACCGATATGGGGCATGGCTATTTCGTGGTGGGAAATGGATCAGGGATGGCAGCTATATCAGGCCAAGCGTCTTAAAGGAATTATATCCGGCACGGCTGATGATGATGTGATCATGCACGGTGATGTCCATTGCTTTGGCGGCATCAACAATCTTGCGGGTCATGTCGATGTCACCCTTTGACGGGGTGGCATCGCCGCTTGGATGGTTGTGCACCAGAATAAGGGCGGAGGCATGCAGTTCAAGCGCGCGCTTGATGACTTCGCGCGGATAAACCGGCGTGTGATCGACCGTGCCGTGTTGATGGCATTCATCGGCGATCAGCCGGTTCTTGCGATCAAGAAACAGCAGATGCAGTTCCTCGTTCTTAAGATGCCCGATCCGGGCCCGGCAATAATCAATAAGCTGTTCCCAACTGGCGATCACCGGCAATTCCATCGCCCGTTCGCGTGATAGGTGGAGCGCGCAGGCTTCGGCAATCTTGATGGCGGCAATCCCCGCATCCCCAAGGCCTTTGGCGGTTTTGAGGTCTTCGGGACGGGCGGCCAGAACATTGGCAAAGCTGCCAAATTGCGCGATCAGCGATTTTGCCAGTGGTTTGACGTCGCCCCGCGGCATTGCCATGCACAGCATCAGTTCAAGCAACTCGTAATCGGCAAGGGCGGTCGCACCACCCTTGATAAACCGATCCCGCAGCCGTTGGCGATGCCCGTGATAATGGGGTTTTGCGGATTTGGATTTTTCGACGTCCACTGCGTCGGTGCCGGATACGCCATGCGTGCCCGATGCATGCGCTGTGCGGGCCTGATCGAAAAAGACCCGCGTGCCATCATCAATTTCTGATGAGGTTTGTTGGGCAGGAGTGGAAGCAGCTTTGCGATCCTGTTTTTCGCTCAAATCTGCTTCCCCTTTTTAGGTGCCCGTTACTCGGCAGCTTTGCTGAGATCGTAGGGCGGCTTTTCCAGACCGGCGGGGGATCGGGTAAATACTTCAAACCCGTCTTCCGTCACGCCGAGCGAATGTTCAAACTGTGCAGACAGTTTGCGGTCTCGCGTCACGGCTGTCCAGCCATCGGGCAAAATTTTACACGCATAGGTTCCCTGATTGATCATCGGCTCAATCGTAAAGATCATGCCGGGCTCAAGCACCAGTCCTTCGCCCGGTTTGCCGTAATGCAGGATATTGGGCGCATCATGGAACACCTGACCAAGCCCGTGGCCGCAGAAATCACGCACCACCGAAAAACGCTCGCTTTCGGCATAGGACTGAATGGCATGGCCGATATCGCCAAGGGTTGCGCCCGGCTTGACGGCATTGATGCCGCGCCAAAGCGCTTCATAGGTCACATCTACCAGACGCTGCGCCATGACCTTTGGTGTGCCTGCGATATACATGCGCGACGTATCGCCATACCAGCCATCAAGGATGACGGTGACATCGATATTCATGATGTCGCCGTTGGCGAGTTTCTTGTCGCCCGGAATACCATGGCAGACCACATGGTTGATTGAGGTACAGGTGGATTTCGGAAAGCCGCGATAGCCAAGGCAGGCCGAGATCGCATTATGATCGCGGATATATTCATCACACAGGCGATCAAGCTCACCGGTGGTGACACCCGGAACCACATGCGGGGTAATCATATCAAGCACTTCTGCTGCCAGCTTTCCAGCGGCGCGCATGCCTTCAAATGCTTCGGGGCCGTGAATTTTAACTGTTCCGTTCGCCACCCGAAAATCTCCTTAAACTCGGCTAGGTATGTGTCTGTTTTATAGCCCAATGACATAAAGCCAGACGCCATAATTGGCAAGGATTGGCTGATATGCGCGGGCTTTGATGCTTACAACCCGGTGATCGGAAGCGCGTTTCGCACTGTGACTGCGCTGGTATCAATTGAACAATCATAGGCAATGGCTTCAACCCCGTTGGCCCGCGCAGCCTTGAAGCGTTCGCCGTAATGCGGATCGATGTCGGTCGCCAGTGTGAAACGATCACAATCGGTGCGCTGGATCAGGTAAAACATCACCGCCCGGTGGCCCTCGGCAACCATATCGGCCATTTCATCCAGATGCTTTGCCCCGCGTGCGGTGACGGCATCGGGGAATTCTGCAAGGCCCGGAACGTCTTCGTCGCGTTTTAGGTGAACGTTTTTGACCTCGACATAACAAAGGCCGCGGTCGGGATCAGACAGCAAAATGTCGATCCGCGAATTCTTGCCGTATTTGACTTCACGCTTCAGGCTTTCATAGCCCGTCAGTTCGGGAATTTTCCCGGCAAGGATTGCTTCTTCGACAATGGCGTTGGGGTGCGCTGTATTGATGCCGACCCATGCATCACCGATCTGGCAAAGCTCCCAACTGTATTTCAGTTTGCGTTTCGGATTGTCTGATTGCGACAGCCAGACATCAATCCCCGGCTCCTTCAGCCCGATCATCCCGCCGGGATTGGCGCAATGGGCCGTGATCACTTCACCACTCTCGAGCTCAACATCGGCGAGAAACCGTTTGTACCGTTTGATCAGTTTGCCGTGGATCAGGGGTTGGGGAAGTTGCATGTCGACCTTTCGGGAATTCTATCCTGACATAAACTGTCATGTGATGGGCGTTATCAGACTGCCAATTTCGCGGCAAACAGGTCATACATCAACCCCTTGCAGTCACAACCCTTTCACGGAGCCATCATGCGTCAAAGTCTGCGCGACAAAATCATTGCTGTTTGCGACAAGAAAATCGCGCAAAAGGGGCCGGATGTCGGCCTGTCATTCTATGCGTTCTTTGCCAATCGCAATGATGACCCGGACACATTGTTGGAGGCCGCAACATGGTGGATCAAAACCCACGAGCTTGACCACTTTGAAAAGGCGACCAAGATCCGCGACATGGTCTTAGCCGGGAAGTGATCCCAGCTTGAGCCAGCTTTATTGCTTTTTCGCGTCATCACCGAGGAAATCAACCAGGCTGACCTGACCCGTTCCACGGCGTAGCGGTTTGGGCTGGCTTTCATCCGGGGCCCAGGCGGTCAGATAGATCACCTGAAACTTGGCATGGATGCGGCCATCAGGTCGTCCATGGCGTTCGTGATAAATTGCTGCTGCCCGGGCAAGGGTGCTGCGTTTAGTGAATTTCTTGGATCGTTTGGCAATCAGGTTGCTTTCGCCCATCCCCGAAAGATCCCGCATCAGTTTCAGTGCGTCCGGGTAGTCGATATAGATGTCATCGGCATCGACCACGGGCAGGGCAAAGCCACTGCGCTGCAAAAGTGCCCCGGCATCCTTGACGTCGACAAACGGTGATACACGCGGGGATACGCCGCCTTCTTCCTCGGCCTCCGCCGTCATCAGAGCTTCGCGCAAGTCCTTGAGCGTCTCACCCCCAAGCAAGCAGGCCAGAAACAACCCGTCGGGTTTCAGGGCGCGGCGTGCCTGAAGCAACATACCGGGCAGGTCATTGACCCAATGGAGTGACAGATTGGACAGGATCAGATCAAGCGATCCTTCGGCAAAGGGCAGGAATTCCTCATCCGCCACCAGAGTGCCTTTGCCGTTATTGGCCTGTGCGGCCTTGGCATAGCCCCGCGAAATATCGCTTTGATACAGCGTTTCGATGCCGCCGCGTGTGCCGATGATCAGGCCCAATTCACCACTATGGCAGCCAAGATCGACCGCCAGCGGAAATGTACGCGTGGTGTCATCAAGACGATCGGCAAGGCGTTCGGCTGTTTCGGCAAACAGGAAATTATAATCCTGTGCCTTGGTCGCCGCACGGTCGCGGCGGAGTTTCAGGATGTCTCGATCAAAGACGGTGATCGGATCGGCCATGGGGCGGGAAGCTCCGGCTAAAATCGTTGTAAAAGTTACGATCTAGATAGAGCTTTGATCCCGCCCTTGCAATCGAAGAACCAGAAATCCATTCAGCCTATATCGACAGAACCAGTGGCGTTGGTTCGCCGTCTTCCGGTTCGGCAGGGACAGCGCAACAGATCAACGCTTCGTCTGCGCCGACTTTTGCGCTGGGCCGGTTTTTATAGGTCACGCTGCCCTGTGTGATTTTGGTGCGACATGTGCCGCAATTCCCGCCCCGGCAGCTTGCCTCAGGCGTGAGACCAGCATCCTCGGCCAGTTCGAGCAACGTCTTGTTTGCATCCGGTTGCCAGACGGCAGACCGGTTTGATTGGGCAAACTCGACCTTGGTGGGCTTGCTGCTTGCACGGGGCAATTCGGGAACGTCGTCATCGCTGTCCCGACTGCGGGTTAATGACGCGGGGCCAAATGCCTCTGCGTGAATGCGCTTGTCGGCGATGTTAAGCCCGCGCAGCCCGTCATAAAGGCCTTGCATGAACGGGGGCGGGCCGCACAGGTAAAAGTCAAAATCATCAAACGGCAAAACGGCCCGCAACAGGTTCATGTCGATATAACCCGATGCTTCGTAATCCTTGCGCGGTGTCGCGCCATCGGGATCACCAAGAACCCGGATGATACGGATGTTGCCCTGGGCGGCTTTGACCAGTTCGACAATTTCCGCATCAAAGGCACGGTCAGCAAGGCTCCGTGCTACATAAAACAGCCAGATCTGGCGGAAATTGCGTGTGCGTAATCCCTCGTAAACCGCATGGCGCATCATCGACATCATCGGCGTGATGCCAATCCCACCTGCCATTAAAACCATCGGCCGTTTGATATCCGGCAGCAGGGAAAAATCACCAGCAGGGGCGCGTGCCTCAAGCGTATCGCCAACATTCAAGTTGTCATGAAGATGGCCGGATACCATGCCTTCGCGTTTGACACTGATCCGATAGTGCGCATCCGACGGTGCGCTGGAAAGTGTATAGGTTCGGATCAACGGTTTGTCATGGCCCGCCACGTTCACCCGGATTGGCAAATGCTGACCGGGGTTAAACGATACCAAGCCACCCTGATCAGCCGGTTCGAGGTGGAAGGATTTGATCAGATGGTTCTCTTCTGTCATCCGCACCACTTTGAACGAGCGCCATTTTTGCGCGGCGCTCATCGCGGCAAGCTTCTTCTCGGCACTTTCCCAATCCCCGGTCAGAAGGCTGTTGGGGGACATGCCCTCTTCCTGCGGGCGCCAGCGGATTGGCAATGCCGATGCCCGCCAGACTGATTTGCGCGGGAAAACACGCCACAGCCGTTCGGCACCCTTGAAAGCACTGATTTCCGGGCCTTCGGTGATGACTTCTGCATCACCGGTAATTTGCAAGACATCACCGGTCGCAAAATCGGTAAAGACAAGACCTGCCTTGGGATTGCACAGGATATTGCCCAGCGTATTGAAAAACTGGTTTCCGGCGAAATCAGGAATAGTCAGGGTGCCATCGGTATCCACATGAACAAAGCCCGGTTTGCCACCACGATGGGATGCATCAACTTCGCGATGCCCGCCGTCACGATCAACATAGGTCGCAACGAAAAAGGTATCGGCCTGTGCAATCAGGTTTCGCGCCCGTTCATCAAGTTCGCCGGATATTTCGGGTTTGGATGTCGGTGCAGACATCGGGTCGCGGACAAATTCGAAATCGCGCAGACGGATATATTGCGGGCAGTTGCCAAAGCTGTGCCCGACCCGAATGTCAAATTTCGTACCAGTCTGTGCGGTAATGCGTCCATTCAACCGGTTGCGGCGACGCGTATGCAATTCGATGCCGATCATGCCAATCGGCTTGCCGTCGCCCATCCCGGCATCGGCGGGGTCATCGGCGTCGCGTGGTAAATTGACGGACAGGTGATAGGGATCAGATGCCGACAAGAACCCAGGATGATTGGCGCGTAATGTCGCCCAGACATCATCGTTCTCGTCAACAGTTCCGAACACGGCAAAGGGCAGTTGCGGATAAAACTGGCGATGTTGATCGATCAGGTGATCACGCAGAACACGTTTTCCGACATCCGCCATTTGTTGACGAACACCCACACGTTCCTGCATCTCGATTTCACCTTGGTGCCAGGCCTCACGGTCTTTTGGGGGCATCACTGGTGTGGATGTCGTAGTGTTGGCCGTGTTCATCTCGTGCTCCTGTCCATTGGAAAGACGGTATCGAGGAGTAGCGGGGCAGGCAGGTCAGACGGGGCCGGCGCTTTGAGTTCTTGCGCGTTACGCGCAGGGATCAACGACCGGCCCATATCATCACGAAGCCGCCCGAAGACCGACCGATGACGTTTCAAACGGGACAAAGCCCGGCAGTGCTTCAATACGTTTCAGCCACGCAAGAACATGCGTGTAGGTATCAAGCGCGACATTGCCTTCGGGGGCGTTGGCGATATAGCTGTAAAGGGCGATATCGGCGGCGGTCGGATGATCAAGCGCAATCAAGTCGCGGTTTGACAGGCGATCATCGATCAGTTTCAGCACGCCATGCGCACGGGCAATGACATCGTTTGCATCAAACTTGGCGCCAAACAACGTCAATAGACGTGCTGCACACGGGCCGTAGGCAATTTCACCCGCAGCAACCGAAAGCCAACGCTGAACCTGTGCCAGATCGGCTGCATCTTCGGGGAGCCAATTGGTCGCGCCGACCTTTTTGGCGGCATAGACCATGATTGCGATGGAATCCGCGATGACAAGGTCGCCATCTTCAAGCACGGGAACCTGCCCGAACGGATTCAGTTTAAGGAATTCCGGGGACTTATGTTCGCCATTGACCATGTCGACATGAACCAGTTCGTGATCAATGCCAAGCAGGCTAAGGAAAAGGTGGGCGCGATGGGCGTGTCCCGACAGCGCGAAATAATGCAATTTCATGAAACATCCTCCGAGTTACTGGTTCGCATGGGGCGAAAACGGAGGATATTGTGATTATTTCTATTTAATGATGGAATTCCGTTATTTGGAAATTTAGTATTCCGTTAAGTGGAATAATCACGGGGCGTAAGATGGACCGTTTCGAAGCAATGAATGTGTTTGTGCATGTGGTCGAGGCGCGCAGCTTCGCCGCTGCTGCGCGCGCATTGCGTCAAAGTCCGCCTGCGGTCACCCGCGCGGTCGCGTATCTGGAGGATGTGACAGGCGCACGCCTTCTGACGCGCACAACCCGGTCGGTCACGGTGACAGAGGCCGGTGCACGGTATTATGCAGACTGCAAAAGGTTGCTGGCCGACCTTAAAGAAGTCGAAGCCGCCGCTGGTGGGGCCTATGCCAAACCAAGCGGTATGTTGACCATCACCGCCCCGGTTCAGTTCGGCCAGATGCATGTCGCCCCGATTGTTGGCGCATATCTGGATGAATATCCCGACATGCGCGCGCGCCTTTTGCTGTTTGATCGCATCGTCAATATTGTCGAGGAAGGCATCGACCTTGCGGTGCGTATCGGTGATCTTGCCGACTCATCGCTTAGTGCCGTGCGGGTTGGAGAGGTCAGCCAGATACTTTGCGCTTCACCAGTGTATTTTCGGAAATACGGAACGCCGCAACAGCCGTCTGAGCTTGCCGCGCATCGCATCATTGCCACGACCGGATCGTCCGCGCGGCTTGATTGGCAATTCAGATCCCCGGATGGCGGGCGCAAGATCGGCTTCTCCCCGGATGCCAGATGGCAAACCAATTCGATTGAGGCGGCCCGAAATGCCGCCCTTGAAGGTTGGGGAATTGTGCGCATGCTGTCCTATCAGGCGGCCCCGTATCTTGCGGACGGGCGGTTGGTGGCCGTGCTTGGCGATTATGATCCCGATCCGGTCCCAATTCATCTGGTCCATCCCGAGGGCCGCCATGCCCCGGCAAAGGTTCGGGCCTTTATTGATCTGGCGGCGGACACCTTGCGGAAAAATCCGTTATTTGATTTTGGCTAATTCAATCCTTGCGTGTGCTATGCTGCCCGTTCCTTAAGGTGATCGTGGATAGCATTGCAGATGATCGAATGGGTCCGCACCGTCGCAACCATGGGCGTTAACGCCATCTTACCACCGCGGTGCGGTGGCTGTGGCGATGTGACCGATACCACCCATGCGGTCTGTGCCGCGTGTTGGGCGGGTTTAAGGTTTATCACGGCCCCGCAATGTGCCTGTTGCGGCTATCCGTTCGAACTTGATGATAGCGCTAACATCGGCGGTGATCTTGATGAAAGCGGACAGATTTTGTGTGGCAATTGCCTGCAAAAGAAACCGGCCTTTGATCAGGCACGGGCGGCACTGGTGTACGATGATCAAAGCCGCGAATACCTGTTGCGGTTCAAGCATGCGGATCGCGGTGAACTGACGCCGCTTCTTGCGCGCTGGGTCTATCAGGCGGGCAGGGGAATCTGGGATCAGGCCGATCTGATCGTGCCGGTGCCGTTGCATCGAAGACGGCTTTTGAAACGGCGCTATAACCAGTCGGGTCTTTTGGCCGCTAAGCTTTCGCAGATGACCGGCGTGCCATGGGATGGGCTGGTTCTGGCCCGTCACCGCAACACAAGAAGCCTTGGCGGGCTTGGGCCGTCTTCACGCAAACGCGAAGTTGGCGGGGCATTTGTTGTCGACGAAGCGCGCGCTGAGAAATGCAATCTTGTCGGGGCGCGGGTGGTGTTGGTTGACGATGTTCTGACCACCGGGGCAACGGCCAATGCCTGTGTCCGGGCATTAAAACAATCAGGTGTTATGCACGTATCTGTGATCACGGTTGCACGTGTCGTGCGATGACGCATTACATTAATTCTGATATACAGCGCTCATCTGAACGTAATTCCGCACCGTATCATATGCTGTGATCCCCTGTTCAGCGGGGCTTTGGGCATGATCGGCTGCAAGAAGAAGGATGATTGCAACATGGCAAAAGTTGAAGTCTATGCCACCGAATGGTGCCCATATTGCAAGCGTGCGCGCAAGCTGCTTGAGGAAAAGGGTGCGAAATACCAGCTGATCGATGTGATGATGGAACCGCGTCGCAAAAAGGAAATGATGGACCGTGCCAATGGCCGTCACACCGTGCCGCAGATCTTCATCAATGACGAACATATTGGCGGCTGTGACGAGCTGATGGCGCTGGAAGCTGCCGACAAGCTCGAAGCCAAACTGTCTGCCTGATCGCCATTTGGCTGATTAACGGCAATAGTCATACAAAACCCCGGCCAGTTTGGCCGGGGTTTTTATTTGTCTGATGATTGCGATCTCAGCCAAAGGTGGTTTCCATTTCCTTGCGGAAGGCAATTGCCGGGTCCTTGGCATCAAATTCGACATCATCCCAGGTAAGCGTCTGATCCATCGCCACCGGTCGTTTGATTTTCAAATGGTGCGCAAGCCCGATCGGAAGGGCATTGCGCGACTTTGACGTCAGGGCAGGCATCAGTTTGCCGTAAACCGTATAGCCGCCCTCGCCATCAAGCATTTCACCGGGTTTAAGATCACGCTTGGCGGTGGCAACCGCATCGCCCGACCATGCGCGCGAGGTGCCGGTGGCTTCGCCGCGTAGGGCGGCAGACGCCACCGAAATGCCAAGTTCCAACCCGATCAGGTGATAGGGCTTATACATGGTCGAATATTGTCCGCTTGGATCGGTCAGAAGGCCATATTCATTAAAGCAGCGCGCGACATAGTCGCTGGGGGCCTCAAAGGTCACATAAACGCCCCAGCGCAGATCGCGAAACACCGGACGGGTATCGCGTTCAAGGCTTGAAACCACCTCGACCGTGCCTTTGCGATCCAATATGCCACCACTTTCACGCGGGCAAAGTAGTCGGGGCAAATCGTCAACGCCACAGGCCGGGAACTGCAATCCGCAATCCTGTGGCACAAGATCACAGGCATTGGACACGGCCGCCATTTCGATGGCCGATTTGGTGCCATCCAGGAAGCTGTTGAAAATTTGCGGGTTCATGCCGCCCGCCTGTGCCTGTTCAGGTGTCAGGCCATAGTGATGCCAGACATCATCGGGCGTGACATGATGATAGATCGGAAGATATTTGGTGCCCTTGCCAGCACACGTTACCGGCAGGCCAATCGCGCGAGCCCAATCGACCATTTCCGAAATCAACGCCGGTTGATCGCCATAAGCCATGGAATAAACAAGACCTGCGGCCTCGGCCCGTTTGGCAAGAAGTGGCCCGGCAAGTACATCGGCCTCGACATTGACCATGACGATATGGCGGCCATATTCGATGGCCCTAAGCGCAAAGCGAATACCGGCTGCGGGACTTCCGGTGGCATCAATAATGACTTCAAGCCCGTCTGCGGCGATCAGGGCATCGGCATCCTCGGTGATCCAGGTAGTGCCATCGCGGTAAGCCGATGCGCTGTCCTTTGCCGCGAACTGATCATCTGACCAGCCGACACGGCGCAAGGTGGCCTTGGCGCGGTCGATACTCAGATCCGCAATGCCCAGAACGTGATAGCCCGGATGATGACCGGCCTGACTTAAAAACATCGATCCGAACTTGCCAGCACCGATGATGCCAACCCGGACGGGATTGCCTTCATCGGCCCGTTTACGGAGCTTTGTATCAAGGTTCATTGGCGTTCCTCCCAGACAGGAAACTTGTCGTTCTTATATGGTTCTGCCTTTGGCGACGCGGACGGGTCATTGGCAGATTTTTTGAAGTCGATGGGGATTGGTGGTGCGAAGGGCGACGAAATAGTGAGCTGTTGGTGGCAGCGAGGGGAAGGTCAGCTTGGCTGTTCCATTCGGGAAATCAGGCGATCACGTGCATTGCGCCCATGATCGCGCGCCAGTTTTTCGGCAAGAGGACCATCGCCGACACAGATTGCATCGGCGATGGCCTGATGTTCCGTCCAGATCGGATCACGGGGGTACCCGATCTGCAGGTAGGCATGCATCACTCGTCTGATCTGAAGCCAGACTGCGGCTGATGCTTCGGGCAACAGGGGGTTACCCGACAAACGGTAGATCGTTTGATGGAATGCGACGTCGGCTGCAACAAGGTTTGCGGTGTCGCCGCTGCCCAGAGCGTGGTGTCCCTGTATAATGGCAGCCCGCAAAGCCGATTCCCGATCCGGTGCCTTGGTTTCAGCAGCAAGACGACCTGCAAGCCCGTCAAATGCTTCTCTCAGGTCATAAACGTGACGGACAAGGTCGCTGTCGACAGGCGCAACGCGATATCCGCGCCGTCCCATTGGTTCGACCAGTCCGTCACGACGCAGCAACCCCAGAGCTTGCAACACTGGTTGCCGCGAGACATTGAGTTCCTCGGCAAT
>NZ_DGMR01000021.1:0-62851 GCF_002388495.1 Thalassospira sp. UBA4513 | reverse complement strand
CGGTCATGCACTTCGTCAGTCAGACTTTTTCGGCCGGAAAGAGGTTCCATCTTCGATCCTCGTTAGGTGTACGGAATACTGTATACACTAATTTTGAGGATGAAAAGACTGAATTTCGGATGTGCGTGATGTCGGTTGTTGATGCGGAAGTACCGAATGTGTGCGCCAAGGCGCGGGTCTTTTTTCGGGCCTTGTTCGCCGCTGCGCTATCCCAATTGTCTATTGCGGCAGGCTGGGATGAGCCGCATCATGAAGACGGATAATGATAAAAAGGAGACTGCGTCATGACCCGTTTCATTGCGGCCTGCGTGCAGGTCAATTCGCGCGATGTGATGTCTGATAACCTTGCGCGGGCGGCAACCTATGCCCGCGATGCCAGTGCTGCCGGGGCCAGATTGATCGCCTTTCCTGAAAACGTGTCGATGATGTCGTTTGGCGGCGAAAATGTCCGTGCCGCTGCCTTTGCCCAGGATGAGCATCCCGGTCTGGTTTTCTTTTGCGACCTGGCCGATGAATTGAAATCCACCCTGATTGTCGGATCGCTGCATGTCAAAGTGCCCGATGAGGACCGCGTTGCGAACCGGTGTTTTGTTATTGGTCCGGATGGCAAGGTCATCACGTCCTATGACAAGATCCACATGTTTGACGTCGATCTGGCCAATGGCGAAAGTTACCGCGAAAGCAAAACATTCCGTCCCGGCAATGCGGCCCGACTGGCCGACACCGAATTTAGCAAGGTCGGAATATCGATCTGCTATGACGTGCGGTTCCCGCATCTGTTTCGCGATTACGCCAAGGCGGGGGCAAATATCCTGAGCATTCCGGCGGCCTTCACCCGCACAACTGGGCAGGCGCACTGGCATACCCTTTTGAAGGCGCGTGCGATTGAAAACGGATGCTTTGTGATTGCGGCCGCCCAGTGCGGTGATCATCCGGGCGACCGCCAGACATTTGGTCATTCCCTGATCATTGATCCGTGGGGGCAAGTTTTGGCTGATGGTGGCACCGATCCGGGTTTCATCACCGCCGAGATTGATCTGACACGCGTTGATGAAATCCGCCGGATGGTGCCATCACTTGGCAATGATCGGGAATATAAGCCGTGTTAGCCAGGTCTTGATCGAAGTGGTCAGGCGTAACTGACCACTTCGAATTCGATGTCGTTTTCATCCCGGAAATAGAACCGGCGACCGGGGTCGTAATCGGCGTGGTTGAAGGTTTCAATGCCGTCTGCCTTGATCTTTGCCTCGGTCGCATCAAGGTCATCGACGACAATCCCGATATGGTTCAGCCCGCCGATGGTGGCATAGGAATTTTCCTGGCCGTCCTTTGGCGTGCCAAGGGCATAGATCGCGACATAACTTGTGTCATTGCCAACATGATAGGACAGCCCGCCATGGATGGCCTCCCCGTGCCAGCGGGTGTGCCAGCCAAACCAGTTATGCAGGTTCCGGGCGGTTTTCGCCGGATCGGCGACCGTAAAATTCACGTGTTCGAGAAATGCAGCAGTCATGGCTTGTCCTTGTTTTGGGATGTCTGTTTTCCGGTTTCCCTTCTTGGTAATTCCTCAACTATAGTTGAGGTCAAGGGGTAATTCTCTTTGATTGATATGGTAACCGCTGAGCGGTTTTTCACAGGCTCACGCGATCTCACGAAACAGTGTCGCAACGTCATTTCGCTTTGAAGCCCTTCCCGGGCAAACTCGGTTCATCAGGGATTTTCAAACGGAGGAACAGGGATGATGTTCAAAAAGTTTTTGATCGGTACGGCATTTGTTTTTGGCTTGTCGGGTGCCGCCTTTGCGGGCGAGCAATATGTCGATGAAACCGGCTTTGCGATCAGCGGCTATGATGCGGTGGCCTATTTCAATTTGCCGCAAAAGGATGTTGGCATGATGCAGCCCCATGCCGTTCCGGGCCGGGCCGACATTACGGCTGAATATAATGGTGCGACCTGGGCTTTTGCGTCTGAGGAAAACCGCGACATGTTTCTGGCCGATCCGGCGAAATACGCCCCGGCCTTTGATGGGCATTGCGCATATGGGGTTGTAAAAGGCGGCAAAGTGCCAGCCAACCCGAACCTGTGGCGAATTGTCGACGGGAAGCTTTATCTGAATATCACGCCGGCCGTAGTTGGTTTCTGGAACGAAGATATTTCAGGAAACATCAGTGCCGCCAAAGGCAATTGGACCGACCTTGAAAGCAAGTCAGCGTCGGACAAAAGCTGGATGGCGATTTCAGATAATGACGGCACCTATGATATGGCAGCCCCGATCAAGTAATATGGGTGACACGCAGACAAACAAAAAACGCACCGGCAAACTGGCCGGTGCGTTTTGCATTAGAGGACAGTGAAGCAGGCGGTTAGCCCGCGATTTCACCGCCGTCATTTTTGGTCACAGCCACAACCGACGGACGCGGCGGCATTGCTGCCTGGAAGTCCGGCCAGCGGGTGCTTGGCGCGTCATAGGACGAACCGTCTGCCGGGTGCTGAACAGCAAGGAACAGCGTCTTTCCATCCGGGGTGAATTCCGGACCACACATTTCCGCACCAACCGGGCACGCAAAGAAGAATTTGGTCAGCGCACGGCCCGGACCATCGACATCGGTGGCGTGCATGCCATCAGGAATGTCGGACTTCGGTGCGCCGTCGGTGGAAATCCACAGGCGACCACGATGGTCGATTGCCATGTTATCCGGGCAGGAAACCCAGGATTCCGCCGCCGGATGATAAACCGCCTTGTCATCAGCAACCGACGGGTTGCCAGCAGCAATCATGATGTCCCAGGTAAAGCGCGAAGCGGTGTGATCGGCATCCTTGCCGCGACCACCCGGAGGGGTGAGCTCCAGCACGTGACCATGCGGGTTGGCCGCACGCGGGTTTGCTGCGTTGCCTTCCTTGCGCTTGGAGTTGTTGGTCAGCATGACATAGACCTTGCCGTTGACCGGGTTCGGTTCGACGTCTTCCGGGCGGTCCATCTGGGTTGCGCCCAGAAGGTCGGCCGCACGGCGTGCTTCGATCAGAACATCAGCCTGGCTGTGGAAGTCGTTTTCGGCGGTCAGCGGGCCTTCACCAAAGATCAGCGGCATCCAGTCAAGGCTGCCATCTTCGTGGAACTGGGCGACAAAGAGCGTGCCGTTTTCCAGAAGGTCCATGTTCGCGGCGCGATCATTCGGATTGTATTTGTTTGCCGCAATGAATTTGTAGAGATAGTCAAAGCGCTGATCATCACCGGAATAGGCAACAACGGAGTTGTCCTTGTTGATGATGACGGTGGCACCTTCGTGCTTGAAGCGGCCAAGGGCGGTGCGCTTTTTCGGCATCGAGGTCGGATCGTACGGATCGATTTCAACCATCCAGCCAAATTTGTTCGGCTCGTTCGGGTCTTTTTCAACGTTGAAGCGGTCGAAATATTTAACCCACGAGTACCAGCTGTCCTGGCTGATGCCCAGACGCTTGTAGTTGCGTTCTTCGCTGGTTTTGGCGATATCGCCGCCAAAGTATCCGTTGAAGTTTTCTTCGGCGATCAGAACCGTGCCCCACGGGGTTTTACCACCTGCACAGTTGTTCAGCGTCCCGATAACACGGGTGCCGGTCGGATCGGTGTTGGTTTTAAGGCGGTCATGACCGGCAGCCGGGCCGGTAATCTGCATTTCGGTGTCGATCGGGGAAATGCGGCGTGCATAATCAGACCCGTCAACAACCTGCCATTTGCCGCCGGTTTTCTTGACTTCGATGACCGAATGACCGTGGGCAGCAATTTCATGCAGTGCCTGTTCTTCGGATGCGTCCATTGCGTCCTTAAGGCCCGACCACATCAATTCGGCATTGGTGTATTCGTGGCTGACGCACAGCAGACCATGGTCGGAATTCTGCGAACCAACCGGAAGCGGCATATAGCCGACATAGTCGCAGTTATAACCGAACTGCTTGTTCTGCGCGTTGGCATCGACCTGACCCGGAACGAATGCCGGTGCATCGGCGACAACCTTGTCGCCCCAACGGATCAGCACACTTGCGTCATAGCCATCAGCAACAGCATGGGTTTCGGTGATTTTCTGCGGGATGGATTTGAAGGTCAGGGTCGAAGGTGACTGCGCCTTGGCAACGCCTCTGGTCGCAATGCCTGCGCCCACAACAGCCGACGTCGCCATCAGGCCTTTGAAAAAGCCGCGGCGGGAAAAGCGTGCATTGATCAGATCGTCGATGCACGGATTGTTGGTCGGGTTGGACGGGATATCGTCGCTATCTTCGATGATTTCGTATTTATCGTTCATGGCTTTTCTCTCTTAACGCCTATGCCTGAAACAGCAGCAGGGAAGATGCCAGAAACGACACATTTTAATTGTGAAAGTTGTGTTTCTTTTTGCAAAAACAGTATGTTACGGATTTGTTTCAGTCATCCGTGCCGTTCAGCGGATCAGCCTTATTCAGGCTTCTGCGCCACAATAGATTGTTTTACCGCTGTAATTTCATCACCCGGTTTCGGTCTGATCGGGCCTTGTTGCTGGGCGATGATCGTCCAGTCGGCAAATGTGTCTGCCAGTTCATCGGTGCGCAGCAGGAAATCCGGTGATCGCGGACGGCCATATGCCTCATTCCCGACCATGAAGGTTTCATAGATCAGGGTGCCGCCCGGTCGGACGGCGTTGCGCAGATATTCAAACAGTGGCCGATGCAGGTAATTGGCAACAACGATCAGATCGAACTCTTGATCGCCCAACGGCCAGCTGCCGGTTTCAAGATCCGCTTCGATCCAAGTGATCGCCTGGTTCGTATCGGTATCGGTTTGCGTAAGATCGCGATCAATTGCCGTCACCTGCCAGCCCTGATCCGCCAGCCAGAAGCTGTGCCGTCCCTTGCCGCAGGCAAGATCAAGCGCGCGATTGCGGATGGGGCGTGGCGTGGGACAGTGCTGTGTGACCCAGCTTGATGGCAATTGGGATGACATTTTCGTAAATCTTGGTTATTGAGTGTGGCGCCCGCAGGCTGGCGATCCCCGCCGATGCGCGCCATATGATCTGTATCTGATAGTGTTATCGTTTTGCTACTGGTTTGGCTTATACACGTACCATCATGATTCTATTTCAGCTTAAATGCGAACATGATCACGAATTCGAAGGTTGGTTCAAGGACGGCGCAACATATGACGCGCAGGCCGCCAGCGGGGATTTGTCCTGCCCGGTGTGTGGAACGTCAAATGTTGGCAAGGCCCTGATGGCGCCGCGTCTGCGCACGTCACGCCAAAAAGAGGTCGCTGCTGAAAAACAACAGCAAAAGGCGATTGCCGAAGCGACCCAGGCCGCAATTGCCGAAATTCGCAAACAGGTCGAAAGCAATTGCGAAAATGTCGGCAACAAGTTTGCCGAAGAAGCCCGCAAAATCCATTATGGCGAAACCGAAAAGCGCGGCATTTATGGTCAGGCGTCGCTTAAGGAAACCGCCGAACTGGTCGATGAAGGCATCGATGTCATGGCGTTGCCGTGGGATGACGGAACCAAAAAGAACTGACGCGATCCAAGAAGATCAGTCAGGCTTTCGTGCAATCACCATATAATTCACATCAAGATCGCGCGGGGCGGGCGACCATGTGTCGTTGAACGGGTTGTAAGCCACCCCGGTAATGTCTTGAAGGTCCAGACCCGCACCACGCAGATAGCCCGACATTTCCGATGGTTTGACAAATTTGCGCCAGTCATGGGTGCCCGCAGGCAGCCAGCGCAGAACGTATTCGGCGCCGATCTTGGCCAGTGCCAGTGACTTGATCGTGCGGTTCAGTGTTGCAACAAACATCAAGCCACCCGGTTTGAGCACCGATGCACAAGCCTGCATGAAGAATTGCGGGTCATCGACATGTTCGATGACTTCCATGTTCAAAACGATATCAAACTGCTTGCCCTCATCGGCCAGCATTTCAGGTGTTGCGCAGCGATAGTCGATTTCAAGGCCGGATTGTGCGGCATGGATTTTGGCGACTTCGATATTGCTTTCAGACGCGTCAATCGATGTCATCTTTGCGCCCATGCGCGCAAGCGGCTCGGACAACAATCCAGCCCCACAACCAATATCGATGATTTCGATGCCTTTAAGCGGCTCAATCGTTTCCGGGTCGCGGCCAAGATGCGCACAGATATTATCGCGCAGGATTTGCAGGCGCACCGGATTGAATTTGTGCAGCGGCTTCATCACGCCATTTGGATCCCACCACTTTTCAGACATCGCAGAAAAACGTGCGATTTCATCGGCATTGGCGGTGCGGCTGGTGGGTGCGGATGCGTCCGACATGGTGTGGCTCCGAAGGCGTAAAACAACGTTGCTGTATGACGCCCTGTTTACGCGTGCGCGCACGGCAAGGCAATACTCACCTGTCAAATGACGGTGCGATGGCGGCGATCTGGCAGAAATTCAAAGCAAGGCAGCCATGTTCCGATGATGCATATCATCAGGGTTATTGGGTAATTTTCGCATGATATGCGACCCAATTTGCCGCATTCGGACGGTTTGGGACATTTTCAGGTCAAAAAAATTGCTCTCACGCAATTTATCGGCATCCTTGACGCTTGTTTCGCGGGGATTATGGCAGTATTGATTACGCCGCTTGGATCAGGGGAAGCGCCGCAAATTCGGCATGCTTACCCGGGCCGGGACCGGATCACATGCCGTCACGTTCGGACAGCCGATGGACGGCGAGCATAGCGGGGATACTTCATGGCCCGTATTGTCATGAAATTTGGCGGCACTTCGGTCGCCGATGTCGAGAAAATCAAGAATGTCGCGCGCCGGGTGAAATCCGAGGTCGATGCCGGCAATCAGGTTGCTGTTGTCGTGTCCGCGATGTCGGGCAAAACCAACGAACTGGTTGGCTGGGCGCAGGAAGTTTCGCCGATGTATGATGCACGTGAATATGACGTGATCGTATCGTCGGGCGAACAGGTGACTGTCGGTTTGCTGGCGATGGCGCTGCAAAGCATGGATGTGCCTGCACGTTCCTGGCTTGGCTGGCAGATCCCGATCAAGACCGACGGCGCACATGCCAAGGCCCGCATCAAGGAAATCGACACTACCGAGCTTGATAAGCGCATGAATGGCGGCGAAGTCGTTTGCGTGGCCGGTTTCCAGGGGATCGCACCCGATAACCGCATCACCACCCTTGGGCGTGGTGGTTCGGATACGTCGGCGGTCGCCCTTGCCGCGGCACTTAACGCAGATCGTTGCGACATCTACACCGATGTCGATGGTGTTTACACCACCGATCCGCGCATTGTGCCCAAGGCGCGCAAGATCGAAAAGATTACCTACGAAGAAATGCTGGAACTCGCATCTCTTGGTGCAAAGGTTCTGCAAACCCGTTCTGTCGAGATGGCAATGAACCATCGCGTCCGGGTGCAGGTCCGTTCTACCTTTAGTGATGCAGAAGGAACACTTGTTGTAGACGAGGACGAGATCGTGGAACAGGAAGTCGTCAGCGGAATTGCCTATAGCCGTGATGAAGCCAAGATCACCTTGGTGAAAGTTGCGGACAAGCCGGGTATTGCCGCTTCAATCTTCAGCCCGCTGGCTGATGCCAATATCAATGTCGACATGATCGTGCAGAACGTCTCAGAAGACGGCAAAAGCACGGACATGACCTTTACCGTTCCGCGGGGTGAATTCCAGCGTGCGCTTCAGGTGATCGAAAAGAACAAAGACAAGATCGCCTATCAGGAACTGCTCAGCACCTCTGATGTGACCAAGGTGTCGATCATTGGTGTGGGTATGCGTTCCCACGTCGGTGTTGCGCGCAAGATGTTTGAAACCCTTGCGGAAAAAGGCATCAACATTCAGGTCATCTCGACCTCGGAAATCAAGGTCAGTGTTCTGATCGCCGAGGAATATACCGAACTTGCCGTTCGTGCATTGCACACGGCATACGGTCTGGATGCCGAGTAAGTTCAACAGTTTGGCGATTAAGCCGCTGTTAAATTACCTGTAATAATACATACTAGCTGGAGCAGTGTGTTTCAGCCTTTGTAATGAAATGGCAGGAGACCACTGGTCTCCTGCGTTTCTGCTTTGGGGTACAGAGAATATGAGTGATCCGAAAATTGACGCCGCACGGGCGCGCCTGGAAAACCTGTGGGCATCGGGCAAGGAATTCCTTGGCACCGACTACGCCATCATGGCCGGCGCCATGTCCTGGGTTTCAGAGCGTCACCTTGTTTCGGCGGTCTCCAATGCGGGTGGTTTTGGTGTGATTGCCTGCGGGTCGATGACCCCGGATCTGTTGTCGGCTGAAATCGCCGCCACCAAGGAAATGACCAATAAGCCGTTTGGCGTCAACCTGATCACCATGCACCCGCAGCTTAATGAACTGATTGAAGTGTGCCGTGAACACAGCGTTGGGCATGTGGTTCTTGCTGGCGGCCTGCCGTCATCAAACTCGATCAAGCAGGCCAAGGAATTTGCCAAGGTTATCTGCTTTGCCCCGGCACTGGTTCTGGCCAAGAAGCTGATCCGTTCGGGTGCTGATGCGCTGGTGATTGAGGGCAGCGAAGCTGGCGGCCATGTTGGCCCGGTATCGCTGACGGTTCTGGCACAGGAAATCCTGCCGGAAGTTTCCGACATTCCTGTTTTCTGCGCCGGGGGTATTGGCCGCGGTGAAGCGATTACCGGCTTGCTTGAGCAGGGCGCATCGGGTGTTCAGATCGGCACGCGGCTTGTTTGTGCCGAGGAATGCATTGCGCATCCCGATTTCAAGAAGGCCTTTATCCGTGCAAGTGCCCGCGACGCGGTCACCACGGTGCAGCTTGATGATCGTTTCCCGGTTATTCCGGTACGTGCGCTTGCCAACAAGGGCACGGAAGAATTCCGCAATACCCAGCGTGCCGTGATTGAAAAGTTCCGCGCAGGCGAGCTTGACCAAGGCGCTGCACAGCTTGAAATTGAACATTTCTGGGCCGGTGCCCTGCGCCGTGCGGTGATCGATGGTGACGTCGAAAGCGGATCGGTTATGGCAGGACAGTCGGTTGGTATGGTAAAGAAAGAACAACCGGTTTCCGAAATCCTCGAAGAGTTGGTCGAACAGGCCGTTCAATCCCTGGTTAAGAGAGACAGCTAAGTCAGATGAGCATTCCGTCCGCCGCAGTCACAGGTCCGCGACGCCTTCTAAAGCGTGTGCGCGACGTCATGGCTGGACCGGGGACTGCTGAAGAACGCCTCGGACAGATTGTGACCATCATTGCTGCCGATATGGTTGCAGAGGTGTGCTCGGTCTATGTGATGCGTGCGGGCGAAGTGCTGGAACTGTTTGCGACCTGTGGTCTGTCCAAGGAAGCGGTTCACTTGACCCGCCTTCGCGTGGGTGAGGGGATTGTTGGCTTTGTCGCCGCCCATGCGCGTCCGCTTAACCTCAAGGACGCGCAAGGCCACCCGAACTTTGCCTATCGTCCGGAAACCGGCGAGGAAATCTATCATTCGATGATCGGTGTGCCGATCCTGCGCGGGGGCCGCATTATCGGTGTGCTTGCCGTGCAGAACCGGACCGAACGCCTGTATTCCGAGGACGAACAGGAAGCCCTTGAAAACGTCGCCATGGTGCTGGCCGAAATGGTCGCCGGTGGCGAACTTGTCAGCCGCGAGGAACTGATCCCGGCCGATGGCATCGCGTTGTTGCCGCTGCGTCTGGGCGGGGCGCGTCTGGCACCGGGGATTGGCAAGGGCATTGCCGTTTTGCATGAGCCGCGCATCGTCATTGACCGCATGGTTTCTGACGACCCGGAAGAAGAACTGACCCGCCTGCGCGAAGCCATGCACGGCCTTCAGAACCATCTTGATAAGATGCTGGAAGCTGTTTCAGGCATCAACGGCATGGATGAAGGCGATGATCCGGGTGATATCCTTGAAGCCTATCGGATGATTGCCCAGGATACCGGCTGGCTGAACCGCATTACTGAGGCGGTGCATACCGGCCTGACGGCCGAGGCCGCGGTTCAGAAGGTGCATGACGATACCCGTGCACGCATGGCGCAGGTGACCGACCCCTATTTGCGTGAACGGTTGCACGATCTTGAAGATCTGGCCAACCGATTGCTGCAACATCTTTCGGGGCAGTATCAATCCCCGGCCTTTGGCGATCTGCCCGATGACATCATTCTGGTGGCGCGCAATATCGGCCCGGCAGAACTTCTTGATTATGATCACACCCGTCTGCGCGGTCTTGCCCTTGAAGAAGGCTCGCACACCTCGCACGTCGCAATCGTTGCGCGCGCGCTTGATATCCCGGTTCTGGGCGGCGTTAAGGGTGTGCTTGATAAGGTCGAGGCCGGTGATCCACTGATTGTCGATTCCGATAACAGCCAGCTTTTCGTTCGGCCAAGCGAAGACGTCCGCGCAGTGATTGACGGCGCGTTGCGCGCCCGGGCAGAGCGAAAAGCGCTTTATGCCCAGATGCGTGACCTTCCGGCGGAAACGACCGATGGGGCGGAGATTTCACTTAACGTGAATGCCGGGCTTCTGATTGATGTTCCGCATGTGATTGAAAGCGGGGCGGACGGGATTGGTCTTTATCGGACGGAAATTCCGTTCATGGTGCGATCCGCCATGCCCGACATTACCGATCAGACCCGGCTTTATGATCGTATTTTTGAACAGGCCGAAGGCCGGCCGGTGGTTTTCAGGACTCTTGATGTGGGCGGTGACAAATTGCTGCCCTATTGGGAGGATATGACAGAAGAGAATCCGGCGATGGGCTGGCGATCGATCCGGATCACACTGGATCGTCCGGCGGTGCTTGTGCATCAGTTGCGCGCACTGATCCGGGCCGGGCATGACCGCGATCTTTATGTCATGTTCCCGATGATCGCCGAAGTTGCTGAATTTGATCAGGCAAAGGCGGTTCTTGACGAGCAGCTCAAACGTGAAGCCGTACGCGGATTTATCCCGCGCAAGGTCGAAGTCGGAGCCATGCTTGAAGTTCCCGCCCTGATCTGGCAGGCTCCGGCCTTGCTGCAACGGGTTGATTTCCTCTCGGTCGGGACGAATGATCTGTTGCAGTTCATGTTTGCTGCTGACCGCGGCAATCCGAGGATCGAGGGCCGTTATGACACGCTGTCGCCAAGTGTGTTCGCATTCATGCGCCAGTTGGTGACATTGTGCGATCAAAAGGACGTTCGCCTGACCATCTGTGGTGAAATGGCAGGACGTCCGCTTGAAGCGATGGCCCTTATCGGTTTGGGAATTAAACGCTTGTCGATGGCGCCTGCCTCTGTTGGTCCGGTCAAGGAAATGGTCAGAAGCATGTGTAAGTCTGAAGTCGAGAGTTATATTCTGACGATAATGGATAATCCGACCAGATCATTGCGTTCGCGTCTTAAGGCTTTCGCAATAGATCACGGTGTAAAACTTTAAAAACAATCGCTTTTGGTGGGGATATCTGCTAGTTTTATTGCTAGATCGTAACGTGGGGGTGCGCAGTTGGCGATCAAAAAGCGAAAGGAAGATCATTTGGATGACGAAACCCGAGAACGCCTTCGTTTCAGGCCTTTGTCCGGGGATTCGTCTGCAAATGACAGTGTGATGGACGAACATAAAGACCAGATCGGTGGTTATACCGAGGTCGGGAGCCTTTTGAAGGCGACCCGCGTTGGTTTGGGGCAAACAGTCGAAGACGTTTGCCGCATGCTTCGTATTCGCAAAATTTACATCGAAGCCATTGAAAGCAGCGACTATGCGGCATTGCCGAATGGTCCGTATGGCCTTGGCTTCGTAAAGGCATACGCCGAACATCTTGGACTGGACGGTGCAGAGATCGCACGTCGCTTCCGCGCAGAAAGCAATGCGCCGGCCGTGCGTAGTGAACTGTCCTTCCCAAAACCCGTTCAGGAAAGCCGTGTACCCGGTGGGGCGGTATTGCTGATCGCGGTTATGCTTGGTCTTGGTGCTTATGGCGGATGGTACTACCTGTCGAGCCAGGGCAAAACCATTGCCGATCTGGTTGATCCGTTGCCAGAGCGACTTGCAAGCTACTCGACAACGGCAAGCCAGGATTCAGCGCCGCGTAATCTTGAAAACGCCGCAGATGCACAGGCCGCCGAGGCAGAAATAACAACGCCTGCACCGGTCATTGCCGATCAGGGGACACCAGTTGCCTCTGCACCGGAAAGTGCCGGCAACGCGGAAGCATCGGTTGAAGAAACCACCGTTTCCGAGGCCCCGGTCGCAGAACCCGCATCTGAACCCGTAGCTGAAGTCGCAGAAGCCACCGAAGAACTGGCAGAAGCACCAGTTGTTACCGAGGAAGTTGCCGAAGCCCCGGCGCAGGAAGCTGCACCCGTTGCCAACGAAGTGGTAACCACCACAGAACAGGCACCGGTTGAAGCCGAAGTCGCAGAGGCACCAGCCGCAGAAACGCCGGCAGCACCGGCAGCGGAAGTTGCATCGGTTCCCGCGGCACCCGAAGTTGACGAGGCCGGTGGCGCACGCGTATTTGGCGCGGTCAATGTCGATAGCCGTGTCACCATTTCGGCGGTGGAAACCAGCTGGGTTCGTATTCGCGAGGCAGATGGCAATGTTCTGCTGACCCGGATGCTGACAGCCGGTGATACCTATATGGTTCCGAATCGTGACGGTTTGAAACTTGAAGTCGGCAATGCCGGTGCTCTTACCTATAGCATCGATGGTTCCGAAGCCCAGCCGGTTGGGGAATACGGTGCGGTGATTTCGGACTTCTCGCTTGATGTCGGTGATCTGACCCAGGCAGAAGAACCAACCGTTCAATAGGTTTGGCCAACGCCTGCGGGCGATGAAAACAGACAAAATGCGAAAGGCGATCCGAACGGGTCGCCTTTTTCGTGACAGCTATGCGAAATCTGGCGGAAAATCTGTTAGCCAACGGTTTCTAAACCGCGTTTGATAAGCTATATACACCCCCAAGACATCTAAAACATTTTGGAACCGGAAATGAGCGTCCGCCCATATCGCGATATTGAACGCCGTCAAAGCCGCAAAATCCGTGTCGGTGACGTGGAAGTTGGCGGGGATGCACCGATCTCGGTGCAGTCGATGACCAACACCCTGACCACCGATGTGAACGCGACCGTTGCGCAGATCCATCGACTGGAAGAAGCAGGTGCGGATATCGTTCGTGTATCCTGCCCGGATCGGGAATCAACCGCGGCCCTGAAAGACATCGTCAAACAGGTGCATGTCCCGATCGTGGCCGACATCCATTTCCATTACAAACGCGCGATCGAGGCTGCCGAAGCCGGCGCCGCTTGCCTGCGCATCAACCCGGGCAATATCGGTTCGACCGAACGTGTGCGTGAAGTTGTGAAGGCCGCCAAGGATCATGGCTGTTCAATGCGTATCGGTGTCAATGCCGGGTCGCTTGAAAAGGAATTGCTGGAACGTTACGGCGAACCATGCCCAGAGGCGATGGTTGAAAGTGCGTTGAACCACGCCAAAATCCTTGAAGATCAGGATTTCCGCGAATTCAAAATCTCGGTCAAGGCATCGGACGTGTTCCTTGCGGTTGCCGCCTATTACGGTCTGGCCGAGGCATGTGACTATCCGCTGCATCTTGGCATCACGGAGGCTGGCGGTCTGCGCGGTGGTACGGTGAAGTCATCGATTGGCATGGGCAACCTGCTTTGGGCCGGTATTGGTGATACCTTGCGTGTATCGCTGTCTGCCGACCCGGTTGAGGAAATCCATGTTGGTTTTGATATTCTGAAATCGCTGGGTCTTCGTACCCGCGGGGTTCAGATCATTTCTTGCCCGTCTTGCGCGCGTCAGGGCTTTAACGTGGTCGAAACAGTGGCAGAGCTTGAAAAGCGCCTTGCCCATATTTCCACCCCGATTTCGCTGTCGATCATTGGCTGTATCGTCAATGGTCCGGGCGAAGCACGTGAAACGGATATTGGGCTGACCGGTGGCGGTGGTGGGAACCACAAGATGTATATTTCCGGCCGCCCGGATCACAATATCAGCACGGAAAAGATGGTCGACCATATCGTCGAACTGGTCGAAGAACGTGCTGCCAAGATCGAAGCCGAAGAAGCCGCCAAGAAAACCGCGGCGGAATAGCAAAGCTTTATTGAGTATTTTTGGCTTTCCGCCACACCGGCGGAAAGCTATTTTCATGTTCGCATGTGTTTGCGCCGATTGATGTTTCGCGCAAATATCTGGAATTCAAGTTAGATCGGAGACCCAAAGTGGCATCGCTTCAACCCGTCCGTGGCACGCACGACCTTCTGCCGGAACAGAACCGTCTGCAGGATTACATCGCGAATACCGCACGCGAAATCGGCGAGTTGTATGGCTACCATCGCATGACCACGCCGATCTTCGAATTTACCGAGGTGTTTGCACGCACCCTTGGCGATACGTCCGACGTCGTGACCAAGGAAATGTACACCTTTGAGGATCGCGGCGGCGAACAGATCACGCTCCGTCCCGAAGGAACGGCGGGTATCGCGCGTGCCTATATTTCCAATGGCATGCAGCAGATGTCCCCGGTCAAGGTCAGCTATTATGGCCCGATGTTCCGCTATGAACGCCCGCAAAAAGGCCGTCAGCGCCAGTTCCACCAGATCGGTGCCGAACTGCTTGGCGTCGAACAGGTCGCGGGCGATATCGAAATGATCGGCTATGGCGCGCATATCTTAAAGGCCCTTGGTCTTTGGGACAGCATCACGCTTGAGCTTAACACCCTTGGTGACCCGGAAAGCCGTGCGGCGTATCGCGATGTGCTGGTTGATTACTTCAAGGGCCATTTTGACAAGCTGTCGGAAGACAGCCGTTCGCGCCTTGAAAAGAACCCGTTGCGTATCCTTGATTCCAAGGACGAAGGCGATCGTGAACTGGTGGCCAACGCGCCGTTGTTTGCCGAATACCTCAACGAGCATTCCAAGGAATTCTTCAAGGGCCTGACCGAGGGGCTTGGCGGTATCGGCATCAATTATGAACTGAACCCGCGTCTGGTGCGTGGTCTTGATTATTACTGCCACACCTGTTTCGAGTTCACCACCAACACCCTTGGTGCACAGGGCACTGTTATGGCCGGTGGCCGTTATGACGGGCTGATATCGACCATGGGTGGTCCGCAGACGGCCGGTGTTGGTTGGGCTGCGGGTGTTGAACGCCTGGCATTGATGGTGGGCGAAGCCCCGGCGGGTGCACGCCCCGTGGCACTGATCCCGATGGGGGACGCGGCCGAGGCCAAATGTCGCACCCTTGCCCAGACCCTGCGCGAAGCGGGTGTCGCGGTCGAGCTTGGCTATTCCGGCAACATGAAAAAGCGCATGAAGCGTGCGGACAAGGCCAATGCCTGCAAGGCCGTTATCCTTGGGGATGATGAACTTGCCAAGGGTGTGGCCCAGTTGCGTGACCTAGACAGTGGCGAGCAGCAGGAAGTGGCGCTTGATCAACTGGCTGATGTGATCGGCAAAAAGTGAGAATGGTGTGACGGACGCGATTTCGCATGAGGATGCCGGGGATTGGCCGCTGGATCGCCTGATGGTGATCGGCACCAATCATCGGCGTTCAAGCGAGGATACCCGCGACCGTCTTTTTATCGAAGAAGCCCGTCTGCCACAGTTTTTGGCCGCCATTGAACAGGCCCGTCTCGGTCAGGCGGTTGTCGTTTCGACCTGCAATCGCACCGAAGTGCATCTTTTGGCGTCCGAGGCCGAACGCGGGCGCGAACGCCTGATTGATCTGATGTCGCTTTGGGCGGATCTGGATCGGGATCAGCTTGCGACCGAGCTTTACATCCGGTCTGGTCGGGATGCGCTTCGCCATATGTTTGCGGTCGCGGCGTCACTCGACAGTCTGGTGATCGGCGAGCCTGAAGTTTTTGGTCAGGTCAAGGATGCCCACCGGATCGCGCGCAAGCATGATCTGGTCGGGCGCGAGTTGGAGCTGGTCTATCAGACGGCCTATGCCATTGCCAAAAAGGTCCGCAATCAGACCGGGATCGGGCAGGGGGCTGTATCAATTGCCGCCGCGGCGCAATCGGTTGCGCGCGACCTGCATGGGGATCTTGGCGACTGTACTCTGCTTTTGGCGGGGGCTGGCGACATGGGGGAACTGATTGCCGCATCGCTGGCCGAACGGGGTATCGGCCGCATTCTGGTAACAGATCGCTTGGCGGCCCGTGCGCGTCTGGTGGCGCGCCGGCTGGATTGCCACTGGTCGGAAATCGATGATCTGGACCGGCTTTTGGCCGAGGCAGACCTGGTGCTGACAGCAGGTGGATCACGGCGTTACATGATCGACAAGGATCGTGCGATGGCGGCGGTCAAACGTCGCCGGTTTCGCCCGGTTCTGATGATCGATACGGCCGTGCCGGGGGATATTGATCCGCAGGTCGACGAGATTGACGAGGTTTTCTTTTACCGGATCGAGGATCTGGAAAAGATCGCCGCCGAAGGGCGCGGTGGCCGCGAAGAAAAGGCCGATCAGGCCTGGGCGCTGATTGAAGCGGAGATTGATAACTTTGTGCGCGACCGTGCGCAGCGCGCAGCCGTGCCGGCAATTGCCGATCTGCGCAAACGGTTTGAAGCGGTACGCGCAGATGCGCTGGCTGAAAGTCATGGGGATGCGGAAAAGGCGACAAGGCTTTTGATCAATCGCCTTTTGCATACGCCGACACAGGCATTGAAAGATTTGGCGACGACAACAGACGGTGCGGGCACCGTCGAATGGGTGAAGGCCCAGAAACTGTTGTCGCGCCTGTTTGAACTTGAAGACAAGCCGCTTGGTCGCGATGACGTGCCAAGCGACCCTGAACAGGAGAATAAAGAGTGAGTTTGGACCTTGGGAAACTCGAAGGCGTTACGCGCCGGTTCGACGAACTCAATTCGCTTCTTTCAAGCGGAGAGCTTGATGGGGATGGCTTTTCCAAGCTGTCGCGCGAACATGCAGAATTGGCCCCGGTGGTCGAGGCGATCGAAGCTTATAAAAAGCTTCTGAACGATCTGGAAGAAGCCGAGGAAATCCTGGCCGATCCGCAAAGCGATCGCGATATGCGCGAAATGGCCGAGGCCGAAAAATACGACCTTCAGGATAAGCTGCCCGAGGCAGAGCGTCAGATGAAACTGATGCTGATCCCGAAAGACACAGCCGACACCAAGAACGCCATCCTCGAAATTCGCGCCGGCACCGGCGGGGAGGAAGCCGCTCTGTTTGCCGCTGATTTGTACCGCATGTATCAGCGTTACGCCGAAGGCCGCGGCTGGAAATTCGAACAGATGGATGCCAGCGAAAACGACCTTGGCGGTTTCAAGGAAGTGATCGTCAACGTATCGGGTACGGATGTGTTTGCCCGCCTGAAATTTGAAAGTGGCGTGCATCGTGTTCAACGTGTACCGGTGACCGAGGGTGGCGGGCGTATTCATACCTCGGCTGCGACCGTGGCCGTTCTGCCAGAGGCCGAAGAAGTCGACATCAAGATCGATCCCAAGGATCTGCGCATTGATACCTATCGATCGCAGGGTGCGGGTGGTCAGCACGTTAACACCACCGATAGTGCCGTGCGCATTACCCATATTCCGACCGGTGTGGTTGCCGCCAGCCAGGAAGCAAAGTCGCAGCACAAGAACAAAGAAAAAGCGATGAAGATGCTGATGTCGCGTCTTTATGATCAAGAACGCGAAAGCAAGGACAGCGAGCGTGCGGCCGACCGTAAATCACAGGTCGGGTCGGGTGATCGTTCGGAACGCATTCGCACCTATAACTTCCCGCAAGGCCGCGTGTCAGATCACCGCATTAACCTTACACTTTATCGCTTGGATGATTTCATTGCCGGTGGTCCGGCGGTTGATGAAATGATTGATGCCCTGATCGCCGAAGAGCAGGCCCAGAAGCTTGCCGAAATTGAAAGCTGATCATGTCTTCTGACACCCCATCGACCCTTGGCAGCCTGATGGCTGAGGCCGTCGCGGCCTTAACCGATGCCGGTATTGAAAACGCGCGGATGGATGCGCGTATTCTTCTGGCGCGCGCCGCCGGTGTTGATGGGGGCAGGATCAGTGCATGGCCCGAAGATACTGTGCCTGATGACAAGGCCGAAACCTTTCGGGGCATGATTGCCCGCCGGGTCGGGCATGAACCGGTCGGTCGTATCTTGGGCGAGCGTGCTTTCTGGCGCCATACTTTCAAACTGTCACCCGAAACGCTTGAGCCCCGCCCCGATAGTGAAACACTTGTCGAATGGGCGATTGATTTCCTTGAGGACGCAGATGCGCCGCGGATTGTTGATTTTGGCACAGGGACGGGGTGTTTGTTGTTGTCCGCGATTGGCGATCTGCCAGGCGCGACCGGCATCGGACTTGATCTAAGCGCGGGTGCGGTGGCCTGTGCGCGTGAAAATGCCAAGCTGCTTGAGCTTGATGATGTGGTCGAATTCCGCGTCTCGGATTGGGACAGCGCCCTTGATGAAAAAGACCGGGCAGAGGGATTTGACCTTGTAATGTCAAACCCGCCCTACATCACCGCCGACGAGATGACGACCCTGTCGCCGGAGGTGCAAAAGTTTGACCCCCGTCTTGCCCTGACCGATGAGGGGGATGGCTTGGCGGCCTATCGTGTTTTGTCGCGTGTTGCGTTTGACCTGGCAAAGCCCGGCGGTTTCGTCATCTTTGAAATCGGTCGCGGGCAGGAAAACGATGTCGGCCAGATGCTGGTTGAGGCCGGTTTTGTCGGGGTGGAGTATCGCGAAGACCTTGGCGGAATTGTCCGCTGCGTTGCGGCAAAGAAAACCCGTTGTTCCGTCGGACGTTGCGTAATCTGATATTTCCGCACCTGTGATGTAAAAAAAGCGCAGGCGAGTGAAAAAAACAGTTGGAATAACCCGTCAAGCCATATAGGTTGAATCGAACGGGCCGGGTGCCCAACGCGCTTATGAAAGCGCCGTGTTCCCCTGTAAACAGTCGACAATCTCCGTTCCTTTCAAGGTTCCCGGCAGGTTTGTAAAAATAATGCCGTGATCGGCGCTGTTTAGCGGGAAATATGTTTTTCAGACGGAGTGGTTCCGGAGCCGATGATGCTACCGGATTGTCCTTCAACACCAAAGTCATGTTGATATGAGAAATAACAATAAACGTCCGCGCGGACGGCAACAGTCGAATAAACGTCCAGTAAATCCAAAATTTCAGAATTTTGACAGTAATGGACCGGACGGCCGCGTACGCGGTAACGCCCAACAGGTCTATGAAAAATACATTTCCCTTGCGAAGGATTGCACCGACGATCCGGTTCTTGCGGAAAACTTCTATCAGCACGCGGAACATTACCACCGCATCCTTCAGGCTGCCCAGGAATGGGAAAACCAGCGCCGTGAGGAACGTGGTGGTGACAACAATCGTCAGCGCAACAATCGTGGCCGTGACGACCGCAGTGATGGCCAGTCAAATCAGAACGATGATCAACAGGGTGACGCCAACGAAAACGCAGAATCTGCGTCAAACAATGGCGATGAAAACACCCCGGTAGAGGCAGAAAACACTTCTGCTGAAACGTCGGATGATGATGGTGGCCGTCCGAAACGCACGCCGCGTGCGCGTCGTTCGGATGCACGTGGTCCGGGCCGTGGTCGTCCGCGGAAATCAGATGATGACGCCAGCGCAGAGGAAAGCGCACCGGCAGAAGCATCTGGTGATGATGCACCGGCAAGTGCCGACAAAACCGACACTGCAGAGCAGGGCGAAGACGGTGAAAAGAAACCGCGCCGTGCCGCAAGCGGTACTGCACGTACCCGTGGCCGCCATCCGACGGCCCGCCGCGGTCGTAGCCGCGCAGCTGGTCGCGATGACGAAGAAGGTGCCACCTCTGACGAAGGATCCGAGCCGGTTTCGGCCTGATCTGACCCGAGGCGGTCTTTCAACATGACAAACACCCCTGCAAGCCCGTCGCTTGCAGGGGTGTTGTCGTTTGGATCATCTGCAAAACGGCGCATTCACCCAAAGACTCAGTGCTTTAAGGGTCATAAAACTGTATAAGCATATAATTGAGCATCTCGTGCAACCTTCGATTATTTTTCGCGCGGGTGCAGGGACAAATCATCAATAAAACCGTGGAAGCAAGATCGGGATAAAAGAACCGGCATCTTTTCACGGTGCAGGCGCATTCGTGGGGAGTGATAGATGGGGACTGGCTTATTTCGGGTCGTCATGGTTTTGCTGTGGGCTCTTGGCGGTATGGTTATCGCCCTTGGGCTGTTTAACGGTGATTACGAGTTGGCCCTTTTGGGGGCTGTCTGTTTCATCGTCCCGATGTTCATTCCGCTGGTTGTCATCATCCTGAACCGAATGAAGCCATCATCATCGTCCAAATCACAAAAGAAGAAACTGGGCGGAAAAGGGACTGGTGGTCGTGGTGAGGGTGCGTGGGCCACTCTTGAAGACCTTAACGGTCGCAAGCTGCTTGAAAGCAATCCGTCCTTCGTTCTGGGGCGTTGGGGCGAGGACAAGCGCCTGATCGGGGCCAAGGGTCTTAAGCGGGTGATTACCTTTTCGACCAAACCCGAAGAATTCTATCGCGCCTCGGCAGAGCCAAACGCGCTTTTGCATACCGGTAATCTGTTTGTCTATGAACGGCATGGCAGCATTTTTCGCGCCATTCATGATCGCCGTACCAAGCTTGGACAAAGACTGATTGTCATTGATCCGCACAAACAAACCGGCGTCGAAACCCAACAGTTCAATCCGTTCGATTTCATCCGCCAGCAGGGGGAAGGAATGATCACGGATACCGGCTTTATCGCCGATACGCTTTTGGCGCCGGTATTTGTCAAGGAACTCGATGAACAGGAAGTCCGTATTGCACGGACGTTGTTGCAGGGCTTTATCGTTTACACGATCCAGCGCAGCGCCAAGGAAGACCGCAACCTTGCCGAGGTACGCCGCAACCTGATCATGCCATCGCACCGGTTCTACAAAACCCTTGAAGAACTGATGGGGATTGAGTCTGCGGATGGCCGCATATCCGAGGTCGCGCTGAATATCCTCGATATGACTGAAGATCAGCGGATGAAGATCATCGAGGCCTGCCGTGCCGCCACCGAAGAATTCGACAATCCGCAAATCGCACGTCTGGTCAGCAAAAGCAGCTTCACACTTGAAGACATCAACAGTGGCCCGGTTTCGATCTTTATCGTTGGTCAGCTTGGCGGTGATAACCCGGAAGTTCAGCCATCCTTCAGCCGCGTGATGCTGACAGGTATGATGAACCTGCTTAATCAGCGTGGCTGGAAGTCGGGCGATCCTGAATTCCTGGTTTTGTTGGATGGGATCGAAAATGTTGGCCGGATGCCCTTGTTCGAGCGGCTTCTGGGCGGTGGATACGGCGAGGGGATGATCGTCTGGCCGGGGTTCTCAGGTGTCAGTGGCCTGATGGATGTTTGCCTGAACTGGGAAAATGTCGTTGGCCGGGTGGACGCGATTTCGGTTCTGAGTCAGGAAGGGGCGTTTAACCTGGATTGGGTTTCGGGCCTGACCGCAATGTCGAAATTTGATGACACCGGCGGCGGCAAGGATACCAGCCGTCCGGTGCATTTACGGTCCCAAGATAATCAGCCCATCCTGCGATCAGCCGAAGTGGCGCGCTTCCCCAAGGAAGAACAGATATTGTTCCGCAAGGGATGCCCGCCCATTCGTGCGCACCGCATTGATTGGTATCATGACGAGATGTTCAAGGGCATCGCCGTACACGCCCCGACATTCAATTCCGGCAACTGATAACGGCCCTTAGGCGACGGTCACGGTCAGCTTGTCACCCGGTGTGATCATGCCGTCTTCAAGCGCTTCGATGTAAATCCCCATATAAAGGTGGTTTACCCCTTTGCGCAGCATCTGTGGCACATTGATATCGGAAATCGCCGTGTCGGGATTAACGCTTGTTGCCTTGCAGCGCGTGATCGGGTGGACAACGCGGAACGACACATCATTGATCTTGATGATTTTGTCTTCGTTCCATTCAAGCTCTTTCCACGGCTCCAGCCCATCAATCAACAGGTTGCCGCGAAAACGCATCGGATCGATTTCGCTTTGCACTATGCGCGACCCGAAATCACGGATCGATGCCAGGTTCAGCAGCGATATGTAAGGTTCCTTCATGTCGCCGAAATTCGTATCGGGGACTGAATAGATTTTCGGCGTGCCGGCGATCTCGTTTTTCAGAAACGCCTTTAGGAAATCCTCAACCACGGTGCGGCCCATGCTATCGTCCAGCTTGCCTTTGCAGATGGCGCGGCCATTTCGAAGGATGGTCAGGGTGCAGGTGGCGTCGTCATATTCGGTGCCGATTTCAGCAAGCTTTGGCGTGTTGACCAATTGCAGGAAGTTGCTTTTGCGGGCCCATTCATGAACGCCTTCCTGTCCGACAGATGATTGGGTTGCAATCACAAAGCGACGATCATCGGTAATCATGTGGTGTGCGCTGATTTTTGCCTGTTTAAGGTCAACACCGCGCATTCCCTTGACCGGGTATCTTTTGATGGCTTTGAGTTCGATCGTCATGATCATTATTCCTGTATGGCGCTTTGGCATGCCGGAAAAACGGGACGAATGGCATGTCAGGTTTGTTTATTCGGGCGACGTTAGAACGTTGTTTTGCCAAGGGCAACCCCGAAGGGACTGGCTGGCAATGTCATTAGTTCAGTATCCTCATATGATATCTAGAATAATGACAGAAAGTTGTGCTGCGGTGCACAAATAATTCTTGCAACTTTTGTAGGGGTATATGGTTGCAAACACGCTAGACTGAGACATATCAATGTTGTCGCTGTCGAAATAATCTATAATTTTAGAATTCGGTAATGACACCAATGCCGTGGACGCTTCCAAGAAGGTCCAAATCGTTTGAATACTGTTGGCTCAAGGAGTGACAGGAATGGAATTTGAAAACTTTACGGATCGGTCAAAAGGTTTTCTGCAATCAGCGCAGTCGCTTGCGTTGCGTGAAAACCATCAGCAATTTGTCCCGATTCATCTGCTTAAGGTGCTGCTTGACGACGAAGAAGGTCTGGCAGCCAATCTGATCAAGGCATCCGGCGGTAAGCCCAAACTTGCCCAGGAACGGTGCGCGCAGGAACTGGCGAAATTGCCAAAGGTTTCCGGCGGCAATGGTCAGATTTATCTTTCATCTGAATTTGCCCGTCTGATTGATCAGGCACAGGAAGTCGCCAAAAAAGCCGGTGACAGCTTTGTCACGGCTGAACGGCTGCTTCTGACCATTGCACTTGATCCGAAATCAACCGCGGGCAAGGTGCTTGCAGATGCCGGTGTTACGGCACAGGCGCTGAACGGTGCGATCAATGACATTCGCAAGGGCCGCACGGCCGATAGTGCGGGGGCCGAAAATCAGTATGAGGCGCTTAAGAAATATGCCCGTGACCTGACCGAGGCCGCGCGCGAAGGTAAACTTGATCCGGTCATTGGTCGTGATGAGGAAATCCGTCGTGCGGTGCAGGTTCTGTCACGCCGGACCAAGAACAACCCGGTTCTGATTGGTGAGCCCGGGGTTGGTAAAACCGCAATTGCCGAAGGTCTGGCACTGCGTATCGTCAAGGGTGACGTTCCCGAAACGCTTAAGGACAAGAAGCTTCTGTCGCTTGACCTTGGTGCGTTGATTGCCGGTGCAAAATTCCGCGGTGAATTTGAAGAACGCCTGAAAGCGGTGCTGAGCGAGATTGAATCAGAGGCCGGTCAGGTCGTTCTGTTTATCGACGAACTGCATACGCTTGTCGGTGCTGGTAAGGCCGAAGGATCGATGGATGCATCGAACCTTCTAAAACCGGCTTTGGCCCGCGGCGAGCTGCACTGTGTGGGTGCGACGACCCTTGATGAATACCGTAAACATATCGAAAAGGACGCGGCGCTTGCCCGTCGTTTCCAGCCGGTATTTGTCAGCGAGCCGTCGGTTTCCGACACGGTATCGATCCTGCGCGGGATCAAGGACAAGTACGAGCTTCATCACGGGGTTCGCATTGCCGATGCCGCACTGGTCGCAGCCGCAACGCTTTCGAACCGATACATCACGGATCGGTTCCTGCCTGACAAGGCAATCGATTTGATGGACGAAGCATCGTCGCGTCTGCGTATGGAGCTTGATTCCAAGCCAGAGGAAATCGACGAACTGGATCGCCGGATCATCCAGCTCAAGATCGAGCGTGAAGCGCTCAAGAAAGAGCAGGATAGCGCATCCAAAGACCGTCTTGGCCGTCTGGAAAAGGAACTGGCAGAGCTGGAAGGCAAATCGGCTGAGCTGACCGCGAAGTGGGAAGCCCAGAAGAAAGAACTTGCCGCATCGACCCACATCAAGGAACAGCTTGATCAGGCCCGTGGTGAACTTGAACGTGCGATGCGCGATGGCAAGCTTGATCGTGCCGGACAGCTTCAATACGAAGAAATCCCGGCCCTTCAGGCACTGCTTGAAAAGGCGGAAAACGATCCGTCGCGTGGCATCAAGGAAGAAGCGGTTACCGAAAAACACATCGCGTCCGTGGTTTCGCGCTGGACCGGTATTCCGGTCGACAAGATGCTCGAGGGTGAGCGTGAAAAGCTTCTTGAAATGGAAGACACGCTGCGCAAACGGGTTGTCGGTCAGGATGATGCCGTTCGATCAATCTCGAACGCGGTGCGCCGTGCGCGGGCTGGCTTGCAGGATCCAAACCGACCGATCGGTTCGTTCCTGTTCCTTGGTCCGACGGGTGTTGGTAAAACCGAGCTGACCAAGGCCCTTGCCCAGTTCCTGTTTGATGATGAACAGGCCATGGTGCGGATTGATATGTCCGAATTCATGGAAAAGCATGCGGTGGCCCGCCTGATCGGTGCGCCTCCGGGCTATGTTGGCTATGAGGAAGGCGGTTCGCTGACCGAGGCGGTACGTCGTCGTCCGTATCAGGTTGTCCTGTTTGACGAGGTCGAAAAGGCACATCCCGATGTGTTCAACGTCCTTCTGCAGGTTCTTGATGAAGGCCGCCTGACCGATGGGCAGGGCCGGGTTGTGGATTTCCGCAATACGCTGATTATTCTGACCTCGAACCTGGGCGGGGAAATCCTTGCCAATCAGGAACCGGGTCACGACAGCGGCGAAGTCCGGGCCCAGGTCATGGAAATCGTTCGGGCATCGTTCCGTCCGGAATTCCTCAACCGTCTGGATGAAACCATTCTGTTCCATCGTTTGCATCGCGATCAGATGAGCAAGATTGTCGATATCCAGCTTGGTCGCCTTGATAAGTTGCTGGTTGATCGCAAGATCACCCTGAAACTTGATGATGCCGCCAAGGACTGGTTGTCTGAGAAGGGCTATGACCCGGTTTATGGGGCCCGTCCGCTCAAACGCGTGATCCAGCGTTATCTGCAGAACCCGCTGGCGATGCAGATCCTCGAAGGCGGGATCAAGGATGGTGACACCGTTCCGGTCTCGACCGAGGCCAATGACCTTTTGCTCAATGGTAAAAAGGTCGAGGTTGTTGAATAAGGTCGCCTGATACCTCACATGCAAAACCCCGGTTGGTTAACCGGGGTTTTGTCTTTTTCGGGCCATGTTTTTTGGCCATTGTCTTGTTTGCTGATACACAACAATCAAAAACCGCAGGGTCGCAGATGCGCAAACGCAATTCCGATTTCCTTTTTAAAACCGGTGCAGTGGCACTTGTCATGGGTGTTATGGCTGCCGGTACAATCGTTCCCGCAAATGCCCAGTCGTTTTTTGACAAGGCCAAAGAAGCCCTTGGCGATGCGATGAATTCATCGGGATCGGCAAGCACGTCCGGTGGTTCTGGTTCTGGCGTTTCCGCGCTTTCATCGGACACGGTCGAGCAGGGCTTGAAACAGGCACTTGATATGGGTGTTGAATTGGTCACCGACCAACTTGGCGCGGTTGACGGTTTTAACGCCGACCCGGTTGCGCATATTCCATTGCCCGACGAAGTTCAGACCGCGCAGAAATTGTTAAGCGCGGCGGGGCTTGGCAGTTATGCCGATGAAATCGAATTGCGCATGAACCGCGCGGCTGAACAGACCATGCAGGATGCTGGCGATATCTTGGTCAATGCGGTGCGCCAGATGACGGTCGCCGATGCCAAGGGCATTTTGCAGGGCCCGGATGATGCCGCGACCCAATATCTGCGCCGCGTGTCGGGAACTGATATCGAAGGGCGTCTACGGCCAGTGATAACCGATGCGTTGTCCGACACCGGGGCGTTATCGCTGTATGATCAGATGCTGGGAGAATATGACCAGCTACCGTTTGTGCCGGATCTAAAAGCATCGCTGACGGATCACGCAACCGCCAAGGCGATGGATGGTTTATTCCATTATATCGCCGTGCAGGAAGCCGATATCCGAAGCGACCCGACGCGTTGGACCACGGATATCCTCAAAAAGGTCTTCTCAACCGTAAACTAGGGGCGCGCGCCTAGCGGTACTTTTCCGGCAACGGTTCCCAGCGATCGCGCATATCTGCAAGGGTTTCGTCGGGCACCATATGGATGCTGCCGAAACGGCCATGGCATTCGACAATCTGCAACAGAATGTCGTGCTTTTCCGCCATGTCGATATAGGCCTTCATTTCCCAGAAGCGGGTGAAGGTGTTGGACACAACAACGTCATATCCCTCCGACAGGGCGTTATGGCATTCGGCTTCGCAGCGGGCGTGGGTTTGCGACAGGCGGGTGCCGTCAAACTCGTAAAACCCTTCATGGTCGACCATGAACATGTCGGCTTCCAGATGAACGGCACCGGTCGCCTGACAAAGATTTCTGGCCAGTGTCGATTTGCCTGATCCGGGAAGGCCCCGGACCAGGGTGAGGGTTTGTTTGATTTCTTTGGGGCGGGTCATCGTCAATCTGGTCTGTGGTTTGTCTTATTATTGGCCGCTGCGTTTACGCTGATAAAGGCCATCAAGCTGCTTGGCATAGGCTTCGCGGATTTTGTGGCGACGAATTTTCATCGACGGCGTCAGCATCTCGTTGTCGATGGTAAAGGCTGCTTCGGCAAACATGAAGCTGCGTACCTTTTCAATCGTCGACAGGCGTTGATTGACGTGATCAATCGCAGTGCGGATGACTTTGCGGAATTCTTCGTTTTTGCCAAGGACTTCAATATCATTTGATAGCCCGTTATCGCGGGCAAATTCGCGCATGAAGTCTTCGTCCGGCCAGACAACCGCCACCAGATAGGGTTTGTCATCGCCATAGACCATTGCCTGCGAGATTTCAGTTTCAAGCGTCATCAGGCCTTCGATCCGCTGCGGCGAGATATTGTCGCCACCGGAATTGACGATGATATCCTTCTTGCGATCCGTGATCATCAGGCTGCCCTGTTCATCGAATTTGCCGATGTCACCGGTATGCAGCCAGCCATCAATGATGGCTGCGGCCGTCACGTCAGGCAGGTTCCAGTAGCCTTTCATCATGCTTTCGCCGCGCAGCAGGATTTCACCATCTTCGGCGATTTTGACCTCGGCCCCCACCATCGGCGGGCCGACTGTGCGCAGTTTGTTGTTTTCAGCACGGTTGCACGAAACCACCGGGGCAAATTCGGTCTGGCCATAGCCCTGCAGAATGCGAATGCCGCATGACACAAACAGAACGCCCAGTTCATAGTTCAGGGGGCCACCGCCCGAAACCATGGCCTTGATCCGGCCGCCAAAACGCTGGCGCAGCTTGCGACGCAGAAGGAGTTCGCAGACAAAGTTCTGAAGCTTTTCTAGAAGGTTAAGCCGTTCGCCTTCGTAATTCTTGCGTCCCAGACGCAGGGTCAGGTTAAACAGCTTTTGCTTGATGCCGCCTTCCTTTTCGACCATGCGGCTCATGCGCTGATAGAGCATCTCATACAGGCGCGGCACAGCCGTCATGATGGTCGGGCGGACTTCGGCCAGGTTGGCGGCCAGTTTATCAAGCCCCTCGGCATAATAGATCTGGGCATCAATACTGATCGGGAAGTAAAGCCCCGCAGTATGTTCATAGGAATGCGACAGCGGCAGGAAGGACAGGAAGATTTCCTCGTCAATGCCAAGGGTTTCGATGATGTCAAACGCCCCCATGCAGTTCGACAAGATCGCCCCATGGCTTAGCATCACACCCTTGGGCGAGCCGCCCGTGCCGGATGTATAAATCAGGCAGGCAAGATCATCGCGCTTGATCTTGGAAACCCAGGCATCAACGTCATGGGTCAGGCCGCGCCCCTTGGCAATCAGATCGTCCCAACGTGAAATGGTGATATCACCAACAAAGCTTTGGCCCCATTCTTCCATCATGATCGCATGGCGGCAGCGCCCGCTATCAAGGGCGGCGTGCAGGAAGGGCTGGGCGAGTTTCTTGGTCGAGATGATGGCAATCGCCGCACCACTGTCCTCGATCGCGTGAAGGTGGTCGCGCTCGGTATTGGTGGTGTAGGCCGGAACGGTCATTGCGCCAACGCACATGATGGCAAGATCGGCTATGCCCCATTCGGTGCGGTTTTCCGACACCAGCAAAACCCGGTCCCCGGGACGTACGCCAATGTCATAAAGCGCACGTGCAAGGGCCCGGACCTGATCGGCGGCCTCTTGCCAGGAGGTGGGGACAAATTCCTTGCCTTCCGGGTCCTTGGTCCAAAGAAACGGCGTATCGCCATGTTTCTTTGCCTTGTCGAAAAACATGGTCGGCAAGTTTTGCCAGTCGGCATAATCCTGCAAACTCGTCATGACGTTTCCTTGCCTCACTTTTTGATCCCGGGAACGGGCAATCTTTGCGCTGCCCTGATGGGGACGTTCCAATAAACCTTATACCTGCACAACGGCCGCGCAGATTGGAATAAACGAACGTTCCAAGATGAATTTGTTATCAGGGATTGCACAATTGCGCAGCCTGAAAATGACATTTTAAAGTCCGAATTGTCACCGATATCACAGCAACGTGCGTTTCAATGCCTTGTTCCGGCGCAAGTGTACTGCAAATTGCAGTTTGTTTGGGCTGGATATGGCTTTGCGGTTGTCGATGGTGCAAGGAACGATATGATCGAGCCAGCAATTTGAAACCGTATCTGTCAACAGGTCTGGTGCTATGGCTTTGACAGGCTATATATCGGGTCAGGATGATCAAAGAGACTGTCTGGAGGACAAATGAACGCGATCAACAAGAATTTGCCGACCTGGGATCTGACCGATCTCTATAACGATCTGAAAGACCCGAATATTCGGCGCGATCTTGATGATGCCAAAAGCCGCTCTCAGGCGTTTCAGAAAAGCTATCAGGGCAAACTTAACGACCTGACCGGTGATGAACTGGCAGCCGCCATTGTCGAATATGAAGCCATCAGCGAAATTTGCGGCAAGATCGGCTCGTTCGCCCAGCTTAAATATGCCGGCGATAGCTCGGACGCAGCCATTGGCCAGTTCTATCAGTTCGTTCAGGAAGAAATGACCGGCATTTCCAGCCTGTCGCTGTTCTTTGGTCTTGAGATTAACCGGATCGAAGAAGCATCGCTCGATGCGAAATACGAACAAAGCGAAGCGCTGCGTCGTTATCGCCCGTGGTTGGATGAAAACCGTGCCTTCCGCCCGCATCAGCTGTCGGATGAGGTCGAGCAGGTCCTGCATGAACGCCGCGTTGCCGGATCAGCCGCATGGGTGCGCCTGTTTGATCAGACCATGGCAGAGCTCCGCTTCCCGATTGATGGCGAAGAACTGACCATGTCAGATGCCGCCAACATGCTGTCATCAAGCAAGGTCGAAGATCGCAAGAAAGCCGCGAAATCCATTGGCGACGTTCTGGGCAAGAACATCAAGCTTCTGGCGCACATCACCAATACCCTTGCCAAGGACAAGGAAATTGATGATCGCCTGCGCAAATTCCCAACCCCGGTATCATCGCGCAACCTGTCCAACCAAGTTGAGGACGAGGTTGTTGATGCGCTCAATACCGCCGTTAAAAACAGCCATGCCGATCTGTCGCATCGCTATTACCGTCTGAAGGCGAAATGGTTCGGCGTCGATCAGCTTGATTACTGGGATCGCAATGCGCCGCTACCTGATGATGATGATCGTCAGATCGACTGGGATACTGCGCGTTCGACTGTTCTTAAGGCCTATGGCGAATTTTCGCCGGAACTGGCAGAAGTCGGTCAGAAATTCTTTGATAATCCGTGGATCGATGTGCCGCCGCGTGCGGGCAAGTCATCGGGTGCCTTTGCCCATCCGACCGTGCCGTCAGCACATCCGTACCTGCTTTTGAACTATCACGGCAAGACGCGTGATGTGATGACGCTTGCCCATGAGCTTGGCCATGGTGTGCATCAGGTGCTGGCGGCAGAGCAGGGCTATTTCCTGTCTGATACGCCGCTGACCCTTGCGGAGACGGCATCGGTGTTTGGTGAAATGCTGACTTTCCAGTCGATGCTGCGTTCGGAAAGTGATCCGAAGATGAAGCGCATCATGCTGGCTGGCAAGGTCGAGGATATGCTCAACACCGTCGTGCGTCAGATCGCGTTCTTTGAATTCGAAAAGCGCGTCCATGAAAAGCGCCGCGAAGGTGAATTGACCGTCGATGAGATCTGCGAGATCTGGATTGCCGTACAGCATGAAAGCCTGGGCGATGCCATCCGTTATGAAGACGAATACAAGTACTACTGGTCTTATATTCCGCACTTCATCCATTCGCCGTTCTATGTCTATGCCTATGCCTTTGGCGATTGCCTGGTGAACTCGCTTTATGACGTTTATCAGGGTGCCGAAGACGGCTTCCAGCAGAAGTATCTTGATATGCTGAAAGCCGGGGGCACCAAACGGCACAAGGAACTTCTGGCACCGTTCGGACTTGATGCATCGGACCCGGCCTTCTGGCAGCGGGGCCTTAATATGATCAAACGCATGATCGACGAACTGGAGGAGCTTTCCTGATATGAGTGATAACGACGATGATTATACCGCCGCGAACGAGGAAAACAGGTTTGGCGGGCGGGTTCGTCGTTATGCACGGGTGGGCGCATCGGCCAGCAAGCTGGCCGCGCGCCTTGCCACCGGGAAGATGTTCGGCGGCGAGATTGATCACGCCAAATACGCCGCCGAACTGACCTCGGCCCTTGGCGGGCTCAAGGGGCCGTTGATGAAGGTCGCCCAGATCTTATCCACCATCCCCGATGCCCTGCCCAAGGAATATACCCAGGCCCTGGCCGAACTTCAGGCCGACGCACCAAGCATGGGCTGGCTGTTTGTCAAACGCCGCATGCGAAGCGAACTGGGGGCGGGATGGCAATCGAAATTCACCGAATTCAGCCACGATGCGATGGCGGCCGCGTCACTTGGGCAGGTGCACAAGGCAACCCTGCCCGATGGGCGTGATGTGGCGTGCAAGCTGCAATACCCGGATATGTCGGCAACCGTTGAGGCCGACCTTAAGCAGCTGCGCGCAGCCTTTGCGATATACAAACGCTATGACAGCGCGATTGACGCGCAAAACATTCAGGAAGAACTCACCGCCCGCCTGCGCGAAGAACTCGACTATGAGCGTGAAGCCAAGCATATGCGCCTTTATCGCCATATGCTGGCCGATGTAGATTGCGTTCATGTGCCCGAACCGGTTGATGAACTGACCACCAAGCGGCTTTTGACCATGACCTGGCAAACCGGGCAGAAGTTCAAACACTTCCTTGAAAGCGATCCCGATCAGGATGCGCGCAATCAGGTGGCGCTTAATATGTTTCGCGCCTGGTATGTGCCGTTTTACCGTTATGGCGTGATCCATGGCGATCCGCATCTCGGTAATTACACCCTGCGGGATGACCTTTCGGTCAATCTTCTGGATTTCGGCTGTATCCGCATTTTCAAGCCGGATTTTGTAAAAGCGGTGATCACGCTTTATGAGGCCCTTCGTGACGAGGACGAGGAAAAGGCCGTTTCAGCCTATGAAAGCTGGGGATTTGAAAATCCATCACGCGAACTGATTGATGTGCTTAATATCTGGGCCAGCTTTGTGTATGGCCCGATCCTGGATGACCGCGAACGCAAGATGGGTGAAACCAATTCTGTCGCCTATGGCGCCGAGGTCGCAGGCAAGGTGCATCAGGAACTGCGCCGTGTCGGTGGAGTCAAACCACCCCGCGAATTCGTTTTGGTTGACCGCGCGGCGGTTGGGCTTGGCGCGGTGTTCCTGCGTCTTGATGCTGAGGTGAACTGGTATCGCCTGTTTAACGATCTTGTTGGTGACTTTGACGTGGCAAAACTTGAAGCTCGTCAAAAAGATGCGCTGGCCCAGATCGGGCTGGAGCGCCCCGACCAATAAGGCGCGCCACGCGCATTCACCCACATGTCCGGACCCCAAGCGAGTCGGGTTTTCAATGCAGAGTCGAGCGCCCGTTTGGGCAAATTGCGCGATGGAAAATCCGATTTTTGATGTCTGATCCGGTTTGGTTTCCCAAAAATCGAGAATATTTTTGCGAACCTTTTTGCGTTTGCAACGTTCCCTATTGCGTGCCCATTTGGGAATAAATGAAGACTTGGGCGTTTATTTGTAAGATAATATTCACTTACAACGTGAGGCGAAAACAGGGGAAACTGCCAAAAATCAACGTTCTATTGTGTGACGATCCGGATCAGGACCTGTTCCATAATGGAAATGAAATGTGCGAATTTCCGCACATAATGGATTTTTCGATATATTAACTGATATAAAGTTAAAGTGCTTTTTTGTCGGTTTTTCGGATTGTGGTTGCCGATCAGAAATCGCATCTTGCTTTCAACGCAGACATGCAGGGCGTCATTGATTGTTTGTCCTGAGCACCAATGGCGGGTGGGACCTGATATGTCAGCAAGGTTTTTTGCCTTGTAATGCGTGGTGGGAAAGTGGGCGGTTTCTTCTGCGATTGCTGAAGAACCGCCTTTTTCTTTTTCGGGCCGCTTTAGATGTAGGTGTGCTGGCCCGGATGATTTGAACTGGACAAGGGTTGCCCGGTGATCGGTCCAAAAGGAACGCAAAACGACGTTCTGGAACCGGTTGCTTTGAATGAAGACGGATTGTCAAACTGACCAATCATTTAGGGAAGGAGGTCAAACGCGATGAAACTGGCCGTTCCAAAGGAAATATGGCCCGGGGAAAAGCGCGTTGCCGTCACGCCAGAGACCGTTAAGAAGCTTAAGGCTCTGGGGTTTGACGTTGCAATCGAGGCTGGCGCCGGAATAGACGCCGCCATACCGGATGATCGCTTTGTCGATGCTGGTGCAACCATTGCCAAAACAATGAAAACCACCGTGAAGGATGCTGATGTCATCTTCAAGGTGCGCCCACCTGTCATTGACGGCAAAACCAACGAATTAACCGCCTATAAAAAGGGGGCCGCCGTTGTGGCCCTGCTTGAGCCATACGACCGCAAGGACCTGATCGAAGCGATGGCAAAGGCCGGTGTTGATGGCTATTCGATGGAGCTGATGCCGCGTATTTCACGTGCACAGTCGATGGATGTGCTGTCCTCGCAATCCAACCTGGCGGGCTATCGCGCCGTTCTGGATGCCGCCCATGAATTTGGCCGCATCTATCCGATGATGATGACGGCGGCGGGCACACTTGCACCTGCACGCGTTGTCGTGGTCGGGGCCGGTGTTGCCGGCCTTCAGGCGATCGCAACGGCCAAGCGCCTTGGTGCTGTTGTATCGGCATTTGATGTGCGCCCGGCGGTGAAAGAACAGGTTCAGTCGCTTGGCGGGACCTTTATTGAAGTCGAAGACGACACGGCGTCTGATGCCGAAACATCCGGCGGCTATGCCAAGGAAATGTCGGACGACTACAAGAAAAAACAGGCTGAAAAGCTGAAAGAGGTTCTGACCAAGACCGACATCGTCATTACTACGGCCCTTATTCCCGGCCGTCCGGCACCGGAAATCGTCACCGCCGATATGGTGGCGGGCATGAAACCGGGCTCGGTCATTATTGACCTGGCGGCTGAGCGTGGTGGTAACGTTGCCGGTGTGAAGCTTGGTGAAACGGTGATGACCGATAATGGCGTCAAGCTGATTGGTCCTGCCAACATCACCAGTTCCGTCGCAACCGATGCAACGGCGATGTATGCCAAGAACCTTTTGAACTTCATCACCCTTTCTGTCGATAAGGACAAAGGCACGCTGTCGTTTAATGGCGAGGACCAGATCATCGCCGAGACGCGCCTGACCCATGATGGAAAGGTCGTTCATCCGAAATTCGGCGGGGAGGAGGTCGCAAATGGCTGATCAATCCGTAGCCCAGAATGCAAATGAACTCCGCGATGCCGCCCTTGGCCTTGCGGAAAAGGCCGCAAAGCTTGCCGATATTCTGGCAAGTGGCGCGTCCGATGCCGCAGGCACGGCCGCGGTTGCGGTACAGGGATCGGGCGTCAGCCCGACGGTCCTGGGCCTGACCGTTTTCGTTTTGGCCTGCTTTGTTGGCTATTACGTCGTGTGGAAAGTTACCCCGGCCCTTCATTCACCCCTGATGGCTGTGACCAACGCCATTTCGTCGGTGATTATCGTCGGTGCGCTTCTGGCAGCAGGCCCGGTGGAGATGAACTTCTCCAAGATGATGGGCTTCATTGCGGTGGTGTTGGCCTCGGTCAACATTTTTGGTGGCTTCATCGTCGCCCAGCGCATGCTGCATATGTTTAAGAAAAAGAAGTAGGGGGAACACACAATGTCGGAAAACCTATCGGCTTTCCTGTATCTGGTGGCCTCGGTCTGCTTCATTCTTTCGTTGCGCGGACTTTCGTCACCTGAATCGGCCCGAACCGGGAACATCCTTGGCATGGTGGGTATGGCAATTGCCATCTTTACCACGCTGGCAAGTCCGGCTGTGCTGTCATACACAACCATCATCGTCGGTATTCTGATCGGTGGTGCCATCGGTACCGTCATCGCGCTCAAGATCCAGATGACTGCCCTGCCACAACTTGTTGCGGCCTTCCACTCGCTGGTCGGTCTGGCGGCGGTGTTTGTCGCCGGTGCAGCACTTTATTCGCCGGGTGCCTATGGCATCGGAACGGCGGGCAATATCGGTGCGGCCAGCCTGATTGAAATGGGCCTTGGCGTTGCGATTGGTGCGATCACCTTCACGGGATCCTTGATTGCGTTCGGTAAATTGCAGGGTATCGTTTCGGGCACGCCTGTCCGGTTCAACGGGCAGCATATGCTTAACCTTGCCATCGGGATTGCCATTGTTGTCTTTGGCGTCATCCTTGTGGTGACTGAAAGCCATACCGCCTTCTGGATCCTTGTTGCACTGGCCCTAGTTCTGGGTGTTACGCTGATCATTCCGATTGGCGGCGCAGACATGCCGGTCGTTGTTTCCATGCTGAACTCGTATTCGGGTTGGGCGGCATGCGGCATCGGCTTTACGCTTCAGAACAGTGCGCTGATCATTACCGGGGCGCTTGTCGGTGCGTCGGGTGCGATCCTGTCCTACATCATGTGTAAGGGCATGAACCGCTCGATCTTCAATGTCATCTTTGGTGGCTTTGGCGCAGAGGGCGAAGCAGCCGCAGGTGCTGGCGGCGATGGCGATCGTTCGGTCAAATCCGGATCGGCCGATGATGCATCCTTCATCATGAAGAATGCATCTAGCGTTATCATCGTGCCGGGCTATGGCATGGCCGTCGCACAGGCACAGCATGCGCTGCGTGAAATGGCCGATATCCTCAAAGCCGAGGGTGTCAAAGTCCGCTACGCCATCCATCCGGTGGCCGGACGTATGCCGGGTCACATGAACGTGCTTCTGGCCGAGGCCAGCGTGCCCTATGACGACGTGCTGGAAATGGAAGAAATCAACCGTGATTTCGGATCGGCGGACGTGGCCTTCGTGATTGGTGCAAACGACATCACCAACCCGGCCGCCAAAACCGACCCGGCAAGCCCGATCTTCGGCATGCCGATCCTTGAAGTTGAAAAGGCCAAAACGGTCCTGTTCGTCAAACGCGGCATGTCAGCCGGTTACGCCGGCATCCAGAACGAACTGTTCTTCAAGGACAACACCATGATGCTGTTCGGCGATGCCAAAAAGATGTGCGAAGAAATCGTCATGCATCTCGATAACTGATCAGACCCTACGGTTTGAAACGGCAAAAGGCGGCTCCGATGGGGCCGCCTTTTTGCTTTGAACATTTATGAGGACTTCTACAAAGTCGTGTAGAGTAAAAGCCAATTTTCTGCCTTTTGAAGGAGTTGCGAATTGGATAACGCACTAAAAATTGCACGCAGCTTGGGGAAAGATGCAGCTGTCATCAGGATTCTGAGGAATAAAGATCACGCTACACAACTTCTTGATGAGACATTCTGTGTGTCAAGTTCAAACAGGCGAAACGAAAGTGAGGTTGTTTTTGAGAATGCGCGAACAATTGAGCAAAGTGCTCTCCATCGATGTATTCATTTAATTGATGCAGGAATAGGGCAAATAGGAGACCAAAATCCATATGCACTCGCTTTGATAACTCGTGGGCATATGGAAAGCGTGGCTCAGCTTGGTTACTTTTGCTACCAAGTGAGTGCATTTCTGAGCCAGTCTATTTCTATCGGTGATCTTCGGGATAAGTTATATGCGGGTCTTATGGGATTTGCACACAAGGAAATGCCGGATAGCCCGAAGCCTATTCAAGTGATGAAGTGCATGGACAAATCGGATGTCTTCTTTTCGCGACTAACCGATAGCAAGGAAGCGGGAGGGCTGCGAGATGATTACGAATGGGTCTCGAATTACTGTCACCCGAACTTCCTGTCATTTCAGTTAATGATGCCGGGTGCGGTTGATGAGGACTACAGTTCAAGTAAAGGTAGAGTTTTGACAAAGCAAAACTCATACCTGATCTTAAGTCTTGCGATATCGACAGACCGCCAGAGGCTATTTTCTGAGCGTTTTGTTGATCTTAGAAAACAACTGCAAAATAAACTCGCTCAGGGAAATTGCTAATTTTCGGAAGGTCGCATGTTTCGGTTGGTAAGGGTTTCTCTGCTTTTGGTGGTTGTGCTGTCCGTGGCACTTGTCGCGTCCATGGGGCTGACGATCCTGACCTATGTCCGGCTGACGGCCGAGGAGCCGATTGCCAAGATGTATTTCGAGCCGCTTGAGGACAATCTGTTCGAGGCGCATTTGGCGGCGGGCGAAGGCGCGGATGTCGGTATCTTTGAGATTTATGGCGATCAGTGGCGAATTGATGCCGAGTTCATCAAGCTGAAACCCTGGGCCAATGTGATGGGCATGGATGCCCGCTATAAGCTGGTGCGTTTTGAGGGCCGCTATCGCGATATCAATGATGAAAACACCAAGCCAAAGATGGCCTATGATCTGGGGCAGGGCGATGCGCTGGATCTGATGAACTATCTGGCGGAATGGAATTTCCTGGTCGATGCCGAATATGGCAGTTCGACCTTTACCGATATCAGGCAAGATACGCTTTATACCGTTTACCGCACCCAGTCGGGCATCATTGTGCGGTCTGAGCCGATGCCAGACCCAATTGGTTATGAGCCCACAATGCTCGATGACATCCGCTCGTGGGTATCGGGGAATTAGGACCCTTGAAAAACCAAACCCGCCCGGATTGCTCCGAGGCGGGTTTGGCGCACGGGTCCGAATTTAGCAAGCTAAATTCGATCGTACAGTCACGTTCGAGATACCCCGAAAGTGAAAAAGACTAGAAGCCTTCGCGCTCGATGCGCTTACGCTCCAGCTTGCGGGCACGACGGATTGCTTCCGCCCCTTCGCGAGCTTTCTTCTCCGACGGCTTTTCAAAGTGGCGACGGAGTTTCATCTCACGGAAAATGCCCTCGCGCTGCATCTTTTTCTTAAGCGCTTTCAGAGCCTGATCGACATTGTTGTCGCGAACGATTACCTGCACGGAAACCACGCTCCTTTCAAAAAAACAAAAACACCCGGAGTGCGGAATGCCCCCCGGTTGGATTTACGATCAAACTGACCGTGGGCTGTATATAGTGCAAATCTGGCAAAAAGAAAAGAGGGAAGGGGATATTCGCCTTGGGCGTTTATTGGCCGCGTTTTGGCGAACCCTTTGGGCAATTACCGGGTTTTCCGGTTTGCTTGCTTTAAAACCATGTGGCGATAACCATACGGTAGAAATGCATTAAAGGTTGTTATAATGCTTTGAGATAACAACATCTATTGCCTGATCCTGATCGGGTAGATGATCTGGTTTCCCCGGATTTCCGGCCGGGATATGCAAACAGCTCGGAGGATGGGAAATGGAAGGTGGTTTGCGCGAAACGGCGATTGCACATGCGCCGTTTTTTGTCACTGCCCCCGGTGAAACAGATGTTTTATTCACCATTGTTGTCTGGTTCGTGGTGCTGGCGGTGTTCGGTGCTGGGGCGCTTTATCTTAGCCTGCATGCACTTCCCGAACGCATGGCCCATCACGCCAACCATACGCAAATCCAGCTGATCAGTATCCTGACCCTTCTGGCATTGTTTACCCATAACAACCTGTTCTGGTTGGCTGCCCTTGTGATTGCGGTGGTTCAGGTGCCGGATTTCTATAGCCCGCTCCAGTCGATTGCCCAGTCTGTCAAGGCAATGGCGCGCAACAAGGGGGCTGTTGACGACTCGCCCGTTGCGTCAGAGCCAGTAACGACGCAGGAGAATGCCAAAGATGTTTGAGCTTCTTTTGTGTTCGCTGTTCACCATCCTGCCCGATTACCTGTTTCGCCGTTACAAGCAGGGCAAGCGGATCGGCAAGGAAATCACCCTGTTTTCCGTCTGGTATGAGTTGCGCTACGGCATTGTTGGCTGTGCGATCCTGACGATCACGCTTATTGCCACGATTTTCTATTTCCATCCATCGACCATGAATGTGTCGTCATTTTTCAGAACCGTGACGATCCTGCCGGAAAAGGGCGGGCGCGTGGTCGAGATTTATGTCGATAACGATCAGGTCGTCGCGGGCGGCGATCCGCTGTTTCGTATTGATGATAGGGTAGAACGCGAAGCCGTCGCCATGGCCGAGCAACGCATTGCCGAAATCCGCGCGCAGATGGATGTCACCCGTGCTGACCTTGCCGTCGCCGAGGGCAATGTTGAACAGGCCCGCGGCGCCTATAATCAGGTGCGTGACGAGCTTGAAGTCAAAGCCGATCTTTTGTCGCGCGGGAACAATGCGGTATCACGCCGCGAGGTCGAACGCCTGGAAGTATCGCTGACAACCCGGCAAGGCGGGCTGAACGCCGCCCTTGCAAGCATGACGGTGATTGAAACCAAACTTCAAAGCCTGCTTCCGGCACAGCTTGCCAATGCGCAAGCGGCACTAAGGTCGGCAGAGGCGGAGCTTTCCAAAACTGTGGTGCGTGCCGGTGTGGCCGGAAAGATCCAGCAATTTGCCCTGCAGGTTGGTGATTATGTCAGTCCGGTCCTGCGTCCGGCGGGTATCCTGATCCCGGAAAAGGATGGCGAGACGATCTATCAGGCGGGCTTTGCCCAGATCGCAACACAGGTGGTCAAGCCCGGTGTGATTACCGAGGTCACCTGTGCGTCATTGCCGTTTGAAATCATCCCGATGGTGGTAACTGACGTGCAGCCGGTCATTGCTGCTGGCCAATTCCGGCCAACAGACCAGTTGCTTGATATCACTGATCGCGCAAGGCCGGGCACCTTCCTGGCCAAGATGGTGCCGCTTTATCCGGAAACGATCCGTGATGTGCCGCTTGGCAGTAAATGTGTCGCCAATGCCTATACCAACACCCATGATCAGCTTGAAGATCCTGATATCGGAACGGGGCGGTGGCTATTTTTGCACATGGTGCAAACAGTGGGTGCCGTGCATGCCATCCTGTTGCGCGTGCAGGCATTGATTTGGCCGATCCAGACTCTGGTCTTTGCGGGACACTAGGGGCAGGGCATTAGGACTTTACAGCCGGTCGTTTTTGGTTGGATATAGGGCCATGTCGATCCTTAAAATTGCCCGGATGGGCCACCCGGTTCTGCGCCGCGTTGCAGACCGTGTCGAAGACCCGCTTGATCCCGAAATTCAGCGCCTGATTGCTGATATGAAGGACACCATGAAGGATGCCGGGGGCGTTGGCCTTGCGGCACCACAGGTGTTTCAGTCCTTGGCGATCATGGTTTATTACGTGCCGGCCCTTCGCAAAAGCGACGATCCCGACGATGGCGAGGTGCCCTTAAGTGTCCTGATCAACCCGGAAATCGAGCCGATTGGTGATGAAATCGTTGATGGCTGGGAAGGGTGTTTGTCGATCCCGGGCCTTCAGGGTGTGGTGCCGCGATGGAACAAAATCCGTTACCGCGGGTTAAATGAGAAGGGCGAAGATGTGGAACGCACCGCTGGTGGTTTCCATGCCCGCGTGGTTCAGCACGAATATGATCATTTGATCGGGGTGATGTATCCCGAACGTATGGAAGATATGTCGTTGCTCGGTTTTAACGAGGAATTGCGCGAAAACCCGCCCGAGACTACCTTTAGGCAGTCGGTTGCGACCGACGCCGGATCTGATGACGAGGAGGCCTGAATGTCTGTTACTGAAAGCATGACCCGTCTGCAAGCCCAGCGCGAAGCACTGGTCGAGGCAGCCCTTGAACATGTGCCGTTCGATGGCTGGACCAAACAGTCACTTCTTGCGGGGGCAGAAGACCTTGACCTTGCACCGGGCGAGGTGGACCGTTTGCTTCCCAATGGCATTCGTCAGGCCATAGTTACGTATGTCGAGATGACTGATCGCAAAATGATCGCCGCCCTTGATGAAAAGGGCCTTGAGAACCTGAAAATTCGTGACCGCATCGCAACGGCGGTTAAAACCCGCCTTGAACTGGTCGAGGGGCAAAAAGACACTGTTCGTGCGGCTCTTGCGTTTATGACCCTGCCGCAAAACGCCGCCCTTGGTCTAAAACTGACCCATGGGACGGTGGATGCGATGTGGGTTGCAGCTGGTGATACCTCGACCGATCATAACTGGTACACCAAGCGCATGTTGCTGGCGGGTGTCTATGGATCAACCCTTGCCTATTGGCTGGATGACACGTCCGAAGGCCATGCCGATAGCTGGGCCTTCCTGGATCGCCGGATTGGCAATGTCATGCAGATCCCGAAAATTACCGCCAAAATTGGTAAGGCAGGCAAATTTGCCGCAGCCCCCTTTAAAATGGGGGCCAAGATTGCGCGTTGCATGCCAACGCCGGGCCGGATGCGCCGCCAATTTGGTGGCTGACAGATAGCCCTGCTAAAAGCCCGCTGAAAACAAAAACGCCACCGTGCATTGTGCCGGTGGCGTTTTGAGTTTTGAGGGAAGGAAACTTTTGCGGACGCAGTGATGCGGCTTGATCAGAAGGTATTGGTCAGGAAGCTTAAAAGCGTCATGTCGGGTTTGTTGGCTTCTTCCATTTCAGATGCCAGATCAATCTCGATCGGGTTTTCCGGGCGCTGTGGTTCAAGCTCATCCTCAATCAGGGTTTTAAGCGCGTTGGCGTCATCGGCTTCCTGAAGGTCATATTTTGGCGGCTTGGCAGCAAGGGCGACCAGTTCGGACGGCGGGGTGCCCATCCAGATGCCCTTTTTGTTGTCTTTGGCGAACTTCTGATCACGCAGATAGGTGGTGCAGCTCGGATGGGTGTCGCAGCTGACCATATCGACCATCGCCCATCCGGCGCGCAGAATCAGACGGTTCAGATCGACCTGACCCATCTGGCATTCGGTCAGCATCGGGAACAGTTGAACGTCCGAGACCTGCTGACATTTGATCGCATAGTTTTCGATGATGCGATCAAGCGCCTGGGCCGCCGCAGCACCACACTGGAATTCAACCGATCCGGCCCGGCAGATCATGCCGGGTTTTGGCGCGCGAATGCCAAACAGTTCGACAATCAGATTGCCAAAGCGCAGCTTGTCGCCTTCGATCACATCCGGGAAGCCTGCGGCCCCCGGTGTGGCCGTGGCTTGGTTCGTGCGGCTTTCAACAGCGATCAGGCCAAGGGTCAGTGAAAGAATGATCAGAAGTTTTTTCATCACATGTCATCCGTAAAGAGTTTCCTGACCCTTCAACAGCAAACCGGATGCCAATCAACTGGGCATAAAATGCCAGTCGAGTGATGTTTTGTGTAACGTTATGAATCACATACGAAAAAGCCCCGGACACGCTTGGCATCCGGGGCTTCTTCTTGTTTTGGTCGGACGTCGGGGATGCCTTATTTTGGCAGAACCCAGGTCACATGGCCCATCTTGCGGCCGGGCTTTGCTTCGGCCTTGCCGTAAAGGTGCAGTTTGGCATTTGGCTCGGTCAAAATTGCCTGCCAGTCATTGATGTCGTCACCCAAAAGGTTCTTCATGCGGGCCTTGGAATGATGGGTCGGATCACCCAGCGGCAGGCCGCATACAGCCCGGATGAACTGTTCGAACTGGCTGGTGATGCAGGCATCAATCGTCCAGTGACCGGAATTGTGCGGACGCGGGGCGACTTCATTGACCAGAATGTCACCATCGGTCGTGACAAACATCTCAACCGCCAGAAGCCCGACAAATTCCATCGCACTGACCAGTTTGATCGCGATGTCTTCGGCTTTTTTCGAAAGATCGTCTGCGATTTCCGCCGGGGCAACGGTGACATCAAGGATGTGATTGGTGTGCACGTTCTCGACCGGGCAGAAACAGGCGGTGTCGCCTTTTACGCCACGGGCAACGATTACGGAAATCTCGCGCTCGAACGAGATGAAGCCTTCAAGGATGGCCTCGGCTCCGCCCATTTCAGACCAGGCTTCGGCAAGGTCGGTATCAGCGGCAATCTTGACCTGTCCCTTGCCGTCATAGCCAAGTTCGGTGGTTTTCAGAACCGACGGACGGCCAAGCTTGGCAACGGCGGCCTCAAGATCAGCAAGGGATCGAACCGCCTCAAACGGCGCGGTGCCAATACCATGATCATTGCAAAACGTTTTCTCGCGCAGGCGGTTTTGCGAAATGTGCAGGCATTTCCAGCCCGGACGAACCGGCACAAGATCCGCCAGCAGTTTGACGCTGTCGTGCGGGACGTTTTCAAATTCAAACGTCACAACATCGACATCCTCGGCAAAGGCGCGCAGTGCATCAAGGTCGCTGTAATCGGCAACGGTCGCCTTGGCGCAGACCTGTTCGGTCGGGCTATCGGCACCCGGGCCAAACACATGGACCTTATAGCCGAGCTCCGCCGCACAGAAGGCTGCCATACGGCCAAGCTGACCGTTGCCCATAATGCCAATGGTGCTGCCCGGGGCGATGATGCGCGTGTCGAAATCCGTCATGTATTCCTCGATCAAAACTCGCCCATCTGTCGGGCAATCGTCAAATCTGGTGCAATCAAACAAAAACGCGCCCCGTCGGGGGCGCCTTTTTCAGATCAGGAGATCAGGGTGCCGGGTCGACCGGCTCGTCTGCGACCGATGCGGTCTGGGCTGCGCGCCAGTCATCAAGGCGGGCGGCAAGGCCATCATCCATCAGCGCCATTATTTCGGCTGCCATCAAACCGGCATTTTTGGCACCGGCAGAACCAATGGCAAGGGTGCCAACCGGAACGCCGCCCGGCATCTGAACGATGGAAAGCAGGCTATCAAGGCCCTTAAGGGTACGGCTTTGAACCGGAACACCCAGAACCGGAAGCGGGGTCATGGCAGCTGCCATGCCCGGAAGGTGGGCCGCCCCGCCGGCACCGGCGATAATGACCTTAAGGCCGCGCGACTTTGCCGTTTTGGCATAGTCATACAGGCGATCAGGCGTGCGATGGGCGGAGACGATCTTGGTCTCGTACGCGACGTTCAACGCATCAAGGACATCTGCTGCATTTTTCATGGTTTCCCAGTCTGACTGGCTTCCCATGATAATGCCGATGACCGGGGTTTGATCGCTCATATTGGCGGCTCCGTTTCGGGCGGTTTCATGAAGGCCCGCATTATATGCAGCAAGTTCTATCATGCAAGCTTGCTTGCGGGATTGTCTTATCGGGAAAAGCCTTGTATATGATGTTGGCCTTATTAAGAAATTCATGAATTAATGGCAAATCGCAGCCAATGTCACTCAGGATTGAAAATCTTGGTGAATTAATTGCGTTTTTGATCTATTATTTACCATTGCCTTATATAACTGTGCAGGTAGCACGCGAAGGTCAGACATGAAAGTCACAAGACCAGGATCAATGACACCCTCTATGGGGGGCGGGGATGGACGATATCCATCAAGCCCTTACGGGATTCTTGCATATGGCAAGGATGCGGGCCGTCGTCGTGCGCCAAATCAGGACCATCAGGTTGATATCGACACCGACGCCATACCCGATCCGGTCGACAAGACACCCTATCACACCCCCGATATCGCAAACGTTCTGGGTATCCCGGATCAGCAGGTTACACCTGCGGTAGAACAGGCGATTGGTCGCCTGATGGTGCGCATCAATGGCCTGACTGAAAATCTCAATGAACTGAAACAACGCCAGGCTCATCTGGCCCGCAACGAGGGCCGCGATCCCTTTACCGGCGCGATCAGCCGGCCGGCTTTCATGCAGATCCTTGAAAACGAAATGTCACTGGTTGGCGCGGACCGGACAAGCCGCATGGTTTTGATGTGCGAGTTGGCCAATCTTGACGATATCCTGCAACTTCACGGGCAGGACTGCAAAGACGGCCTGTTTAACTATGTCCGACGCATCATGGCCGATTTCATCATGGCGCCGCATCATCTGGGATATCTCGGCTGCAATGACTTTGCCGCCCTGATGTACAATGTTGACGAGGAAGATGTCTGGCAACGCGTTGACGCCATTACCCGATGGCTTGATCAACATCCCTATAATCACAAGGGCAAACCGATCCCGGTTGTGCCGGTATTCGGGCTTTACCACGCGCAAAGCGGTGATACGCCGGCCTCGGCCCTGAAGGCGACAGATGCGGCCCTGCGTGCGCACAAGGAAATGTATCTGGCCCGGCTGGATCGCATTCCGCAGGGCATCTGATTACTTCCCATTTTACATCAGGCAGATTTTGACGTGGCCGTTGGTAAGTCAGGCAATAATGTCTGGGACCAGCTGCGACTCGATATAAAGGATCTCGTCTTTCAGGGCCAATTTGCGCTTTTTCATCCGGCCAAGACGCAGTTGATCATGATGGGGGGCCTGAACCATTTGTTCGATGGCGACGTCCAGATCACGGTGTTCCTCGCGGAGCGAAAGAAGTCTCTTTTCAATCTCGATCTGATTGATTTCGTCCATTTTTGATCCAGCTTAATAACCAATGCGAGGGGACAGTGATAATACCAGATATCATGTTGGCAACCCATATGATTTGTACCACCCTGTAAAACAAATTTGCCACGATCGGGAAGGAAACAAATGCGCATCGGAGTTTTGACCAGTGGCGGTGATTGTGCCGGATTGAACGCGGTTATTCTTGCAGTGGTCCGCCGTGCGGTTCTTGGCTATGGCTGGGATGTTGTCGGTATTCGTCAGGGAACCCATGGCCTGATGCAGGACCCGCCCCAGGCCATTGACCTTAATGATCAGGTCAATAGTGACGGGTTGCTGCGCCTTGGCGGTACGATCCTTGGCACTGTGAACAAGGGCGATCCGTTCCATTATCCGATGCCTGATGGCAGCTTCGCCGACCGATCGAGCGAAGTCATTGAAGGCTATCACAAGCTTGGCCTTGATGCGCTGATTGGCATTGGTGGCGATGGCAGCATGGCGATCCTGCATCGTTTGGCCAAGATGGGCGGTATCAATCTGGTGGGTATTCCCAAGACGGTTGATAACGACCTTGCCCAGACGGAATATTCCATTGGCTTTACCACGGCGGTGAATGTCGCAACAGACGCCCTTGATCGTTTGCAGCCAACCGCGGCATCCCATGAACGGATCATGATCCTTGAGGTCATGGGCCGTGATGCCGGGCATATCGCCCTGTTTGCCGGGGTTGCGGGCGGAGCGGATGTCATCCTGATTCCGGAAATGGATTATGACCTTGATGAGCTTAGCCAGCATTGCCTCAATATCCGCAAAAGCGGCCGCAACCATGCGCTGGTGATCGTTGCCGAGGCGGTCAAACGTGATGACGGATCGGCGGTAACCCTTGGCGATGACGGCCAGAAAGTCCGTTATGGCGGCATCGGCCATTGGCTTGCCGATGAGCTGGGCGCGCGAACCGGCTGGGAAACCCGTGTGACGGTGTTGGGGCATGTTCAGCGCGGTGGCACGCCGTCACCGCGTGACCGTGTAATTGCTTCGGCCTTTGGGGTGCATGCGGTGGATTTGATCGCAGAAAAGAAATTTGATCGTGTCTGCGCCTGGCAACAGCGCAAAGTCGTCGATGTTGCGATGGAAGATGTTATTGTCGGCCCGCGGCTTGTTGATACCGAAGGCACGATGGTCTCGACCGCCAAGGGGCTTGGCGCCTATATGGGGCATCCGCCGAAAGTTGCCAGAACGGCCAAAACCGTTTGATATCCAATAAAAACACAGCAGGTTGGGAATGGATCAGGAAGAAGTCTGGGCCTTTACGGTCGCGATGTACGGTCGCGATGGCGTCGCCAAGCTGTGCCTTGATCTTCAGGAACGCTGTGACCTTGATGTGAACATGCTGCTTTTCATGTTCTTTCTGGGCCAGAAGGGATTGGCACCGCTGAGCATTTCAGCACTTGAGGCATCTGTGCGTGACTGGCGCGAAAACGTGATCAAGCCACTGCGCCAGACACGGCGACACCTGCGCGATGATGGGCGTGCTAGTGCACAGGAATTGCGTCAGAAGGTCAAATCAGACGAATTGCAGGCCGAACGCATCGAGCAGCACATCCTGTGCGAAGCGGTGGAAACCGTGCCCAGTGATGATCCGATGGCCGCCGCCCACGCCTATTTGTCACCCAACCGGTTTGCGTTGGATCAGCAGGCCTGTGACAAGGTGCTTGGCGACCTGACCCGGATGATGGGGATCGCCTAACGCCCGGTTATTCTATTCGCGTGTTTTGGGTTTGCCGGTGACCGGGATTGGGTTGGCGGCCTCGGTATCGCCCCAGCGGGCGGTTTCCGGCAGATCAATCTCAAACAGATCAAGAATCCGCCCGCAGCTTTGTGTCACCATTTCATCAAGTGATTGCGGCCGGGCATAGAATGCCGGGACCGGCGGGGCAATGATCGCGCCGTTTTCTGTTGCCAGCGCCATGTTGCGGATATGGCCGGCATGAAGCGGTGTTTCACGTGCCATCAGGACAAGACGCTTACGCTCCTTAAGGATCACATCGGCGGCACGCGCGATCAGATTATCTGCGACTCCGCTTGCGACCTCGGCCAGAGACTTCATCGAGCAGGGGGCAATGATCATACCGCGCGCGCGAAAAGAACCCGACGCAATCGATGCACCGATATCGGCATTGTCATGGACAACGTCAGCCATCTCCTTGATTTCGCGGATTTTAAAATCGGTCTCATAGGCGATGGTGCGCTCGGCTGCTTTGGAAAGAACCAGATGAGTCTCGATTGGCGTGTTTTTCAGCAACTGTAAAAAACGTATGCCGTAAATCACACCCGATGCGCCGGTTATGCCAATGATAAGTCGATCTTTTTGCGTCATGCCAATCCTTGCCGGGCTGTGTTCTTGTTCACGTTTCTGATCGAAACACTGGAAATCATGTTACGAAATTAATACCATCTTGTTGTGGGCAATGTCAGATATAAGGAGTAGGCGAATGAGCGTTCAAAGCCATATCGAAGCTCTAACTGCCAAACATGCTGCACTAGAGCAGGAACTCCACCTCGAGACGCGCCGCCCGGCGCCCAACGATTCCGTTGTTGCAGACATTAAACGCCGCAAGCTTGAAATCAAGGACGAGATAAACCGAATAACCCATTAGCCGTTGTGGCATGGCCAAACGCGTGATCAAGAACACGCGATCCCCCATGCGAACGGTTTGACGACCTCAAAGATTTCCTAACTCTTGCTTTTGCCGCCTCATCTTAACGCCCACGCTTGAGGCGGCAACTTTATGTCTGCACTTCAAAATCACGGGCAACTTCCCACATTCATCATATCGCTGCAAACAGATACGAAACCCCTGACTGAGGGGATCAACCACGTATCTGTTTTGAGTAATTGTAATCCGCAGAAACCAAGGATTACAGGGCGCTACCAATGTCTAAGGGGTATGTGTGAATTAAATCGGTATTATGATGCCGATTTACGAGCTTATGGCTCCGCATGCGTCCAAATTCGACGCCAGACCAAACGCCGCGGGAGGGTATTTCACCAATGACCGGTCGCTATCAGGAAATCTACGAACGTTCGATCGCCGACAAGGAAGGCTTTTGGGCAGAAGCTGCTGAAAACATTTCCTGGTACAAGAAATGGGATCGCGTTCTTGATGACAGTAACGCGCCGTTTTACCGCTGGTTTGTCGGTGGCAAGGTCAATACTTGCTATAATGCGCTTGATCGTCACATCGAAAACGGCCGGGGTGATCAGGCGGCTCTGATCTATGACAGCCCGGTCACCAACACGGTTCAGACATTCACCTATTCCCATCTGCGCGACGATGTTGCCCGTCTCGCCGGGGCACTGCATGCGCGCGGGGTGACCAAGGGCGACCGGGTGATCATCTATATGCCGATGATCCCGCAGGCGGCGATGGCGATGCTGGCCTGTGCGCGGATCGGCGCGATCCATTCGGTCGTCTTTGGCGGTTTTGCATCCAACGAACTGGCGACCCGTATCAATGACGCCAAACCAAAACTGATCCTGACCGCAAGCTGCGGCATCGAAGGATCGCGCGTCATTGAATACAAACCGCTGTTGGATAAAGCCATCGCCATGGCGGATCACAAACCCGAAAGCGTCATTCTGTTCCAGCGGCCACAAAGCGATGCGTTGCTGATGGATGGCCGAGATTACGACTGGGAAGTCGAATGTGCCAAGTCCGCACCGTCAGACTGTGTCCCGGTTGATGCCACCGATCCGCTTTATATCCTTTATACGTCCGGCACGACCGGTCAGCCCAAGGGCGTTGTCCGTGACAATGGCGGCCATATGGTGGCCCTCAACTGGTCGATGAAGAACATCTATGATGTCGACGCCGGTGACGTTTACTGGGCGGCGTCTGACGTTGGCTGGGTGGTTGGCCATTCCTATATCGTTTATGCGCCGCTTCTGGCCGGTTGCACGACGGTGATGTATGAGGGCAAACCGGTCGGAACGCCGGATGCCGGTGCATTCTGGCGGGTCATTTCCCAGCACAAGGTCAAGGTGCTGTTTACCGCACCGACCGCGTTCCGTGCGATCAAACGCGACGATCCCAAGGCCGCGCATATGGCCAATTACGACCTTGGCAGCCTTAAGGCGCTGTATCTGGCCGGTGAACGTTCTGATCCCGATACCCTGCAATGGGCGGAAAACAGTCTTGGCGTTCCGGTGATTGACCACTGGTGGCAGACTGAAACCGGCTGGTCGATTTGTGCCAACCCGCGCGGAATTGAACTGCTTCCGATCAAGTACGGCTCGCCAACGGTGGCAGCTTGCGGTTGGGATGTGCAGGTTCTCGACGAGGCCGGAAAGCCGCTTGAACGCGGTCAGATTGGTGCGCTTGCCGCCAAATTGCCGCTGCCACCGGGGACGCTTCCGACCCTTTGGCAGAATGATGACCGGTTCAAGTCATCCTATCTTGAAGAATTCCCGGGCTTTTATGCCACGGGGGATGCCGGTTTTATTGACGAAGATGGCTACATCTACGTCATGTCGCGCACTGACGACATCATCAACGTTGCCGGGCACCGCCTGTCGACCGGGGGCATGGAAGAAGTGCTTTCAAGCCATCCAGATGTTGCCGAATGCGCGGTCATTGGTGTGCATGATGATCTTAAGGGGCAATTGCCGCTGGGCTTTATCGTGTTGAAGTCCGGGGTCACCCGCCCGCATGACGCGATCTTGGCCGAAGTCGTTGCCATGGTCCGCGATCAGATTGGCCCGGTGGCGGCATTCAAGAAGGCAACTGTGGTCGAACGCCTGCCCAAGACCCGATCGGGCAAGATCCTGCGCAAGACCATGCGTTCCATCGCCGATGGTGAAAGCTATAACACCCCGGCAACGATCGATGATCCGGCAATCCTTCCCGAAATCGCCGAGGTCCTCAAAGAAATCGGTTATGCAAAATAGATAGACCCGTCCATCACAGATGCAAACTCCCGCTCCCAACTTAACGGAGCATCCTTGCACCCGCTTTTGCTTTCAAAGGCGGGTGCTTTTTTTAGGATCAAGTTTTGGGAATGATCGGGCTGTTGTCGCCAAGCGGCCGTTGCATCAGGACCGAGTCAAGCCAGCGGTCAAACTTGTAGCCGACCTTTTTGAAGGTACCGACCATTTCAAAGCCATGGCGTTGATGCAGGCTGATCGACGCCTTGTTCGCACTATCCCCGATCACGGCAACCATCTGGCGCCACGGGCCCTCTTCGCACCGTTTAATCAGGGCCGCCATCAGAAGGCTGCCAACCCCCTGGCCAACACAATCATGGGCCACATAGATCGAATTTTCGACCGTATGGCGATAGGCCGTGCGCGGGCGATAGGTGCCAGCGTAACAATAACCCACAATAGTATTGCTGAGGACCGCAACAAGATAGGGCAGGCCTTTATCGCGAATGGCGGCGAACCGATTGGCAATTTCGGCCTCGTCTGGTGCTGTTTCCTCAAACGATGCAGTGCCATGCAGAACATGGTGGCGATAAATCGCCGTGATGGCCGGGATGTCGTCAAGTCCGGCGTCGCGGATGGTGATGTTTGGTAACAGGGCTGTGGCATCGTCTTGGGCTGCGGTGTTCGAAGGCATGTTTTTTATCCGGCATGATGATGTTTGAGCTGACATTACGCCCAAATGCAGCATAAGTTTAGCTTTGATAAATTATGCCTAGCATAAGGAAAAGTTTGGTATGCGTGCACTTAACCTTGATCAGCTTCATGCCTTTGCCGATGTTGTCGCACTGGGAAGTTTTTCTGCCGCAGCCGATAAGCTTAATCTCAGTCAGCCTGCCATTAGCCAACAGGTGCGTCAGCTTGAAACCCGCATGGGTGTCAAATTGATTGAACGCGTTGGCAAACGTGCCGAGGCCACACCGGCGGGATTGGCCCTTTTGGCCCATATCAGCGACATTGATGCCTCTGTGCGCGCGGCCGAGGATGCCGTGGCCGGATTTTCAAGTGGTGCAGCCGGTCGCGTGCGGATCGGAACCGGGGCGACGGCCTGTATCTATTTCCTGCCGGCAATTCTGGAAAAGCTTCAACGCAGCTTCCCAAAACTCGAAATCATGGTTCGTACTGGCAATGCTGGCGACATCGTTCGTGCGATTGAGGACAACAAGCTCGATATCGGCCTTGTGACCATGCCATGCAGTGGGCGGAGCCTTTCGGTAACGCCGATCATGACCGATCCGTTTGTCGCAATCTTTCACGCGGATGCCGATGTCGGGGATGTTATTCGCCCTGTCGATCTGGAAGCGATGCCACTGGTGCTTTATGAACGCGGCGGATTGACGCGCACATTGGTCGATGATTGGTTGCGCAAATCCGGGGTTAATGGTCGTTCGGTGATGGAGCTTGGCAGTGTGGAGGCGATCAGGGAACTTGTCGGCGCAGGCATCGGTGCGACGATCCTGCCCGAAATGGGCGCAAGACCAGATCGAACCCAGTTTCCCATCAAGACCCGCCCGTTGTCACCGCCACTCGTGCGCGAACTTGCGCTCATCATGCGTCGCGACAAAACTCTGACCCCGGGACTGCAGGCCGTCTGCAATAGCCTGAAAGCAGCCGCTGACGGGCGCAAAACTGATCCGTAAACCGGTCAGTCTTCCTCAGAAATGAAGAAGGTTGGAAAATCCGCATCCGGCTCCGGCGCGTGAAGCGCCACACCAGCCGTCGTGATCATTTCGGCGATATGATCTGGCGGCGGGCAATCGGTGAAGAACGCGCTGACATCGCGGATGGAGCCGCCGCGCACAACGGCGTTGCGGCCAAACTTTGTGTGATCGGCAACCAGATAGGATTTCCGCGCATTTTTCAGGATGGCAGATCGGGCGCGGACTTCCTGTTCATCGAAATCAAGAAGGCTGCCATCCGGATCAATCCCGCCAACGCCAAAGATGCCGTAATCAACCTTGTAGCTGTTAAAGAACGCCTCGACCTCGGGACCAAGGACATCCCGGTCACGATTGCGCAGGCGTCCGCCAATCAGGGTCACTTCAAAGCTGTCATTGGTGGCCGCGACATAGGCGACATTGAGGTTATTGGTGAAAATCCGAAGATCGCGGTGTTGCAACAGCGCATTGGCGACAAGTTCCGGGGTGGTACCAATCGAAAAGAACAGCGACGCCCCGTTGGGAATTTCGCGCGCTACCAGGGCCGCGATCTTGCGCTTGTCATTGACGTTCAGAACCTTGCGCGCCCGATAGGCGATGTTTTCATGCTCAAGGGCGGGTTCAACACCGCCGTGGCGACGGCGTAGCAGGCCCTCATCGCACAGCGCATTCACGTCGCGCCGAATGGTTTGCGGAGTGACGTCAAAGCGTTCGGCAAGTTGTTCGATGGTGCGAAAGCCATCAGCACGGACAAGTTCGACAATGCCTGCCTGGCGTTCGGTTGGGCGTTTTTGCATGGAAACGTGTCTTCGGTGTTGTTCATTTGAAAAGCAGCCGAATGGTATGTCGCCACCATGTCGGTTGCGTTACCGTTTCGCGGCAATACTATGAAACAAACCTTACGCAAGCAGGACGTAAACCCCAACGAAAAAGGCCGCCCTGTGGGCGGCCTTTGAAATTCGATCAGGATTTGAAGAGGTTTTCGGCCGCTTCCATGTAATCGGAAGTCTTCGGCTCGTCTTTCTTCTCGTCCTTTTTCTTGCCGGGATAATCCGGTTCCGGATTGATCTGCAATTCTTCCGGCAGCGGATCCGGCTCGACATCCTTGGCGATCTTTTCCGGGTTCTTCGAACGTGCGATCACGACCTGTTTTTCAAGGTCAAGCTCGGTGCAAAGGCCCATGGTGACCGGGTTGCGCGGCGTCAGGTTGGCCGAGTTCCAGTGCGAACGATCACGGATCTTGCCAATGGTGTCCTTGGTGGTGCCGATCAGCTTGCAAACCTGCGCATCGGAAAGTTCCGGATGGTGTTTGAGAAGCCATGCAATTGCATTCGGGCGGTCCTGACGTTTGGAAACCGGGGTATAGCGTGCACCCTTTGACTGCGCGCGCGGGCGCGGCAGGTCGGATTTCGCCATTTTCAGGAATTCGCGCGGGTCTTTTTCGCAACGCGCGATTTCTTCTTTGGTCAGCTGACCATTGGCAACCGGATCGAGGCCAACGATACCTTGGCCGACGTCGCCGTCTGCGATGGCCTGAATTTCAAGCTCATGGAGTTCGGTAAAGGCAGCAATCTGCCGGAACGACAAGCCGGTATTGTCGATAAGCCATACAGCGGTTGCTTTGGGCATGAGGGGCTGTGCCATATTTCCTCCTGTTTCCTTCTTTCTCTCTGGAGACCGGCGATGGGTATAAGGCCCAAAAAGCGCGGGAATGTCTGCCCCAGAATATAATCTCTTTAGGTGGTCCGGCAATGCAGCAAGGTCAACCGCGGGGTTGCTGCGCATCATCGGATCCGCCATTGCGTTCTTTTCGATCAATGTGCGGGTAAATGCAACAATCTGTTGCGGCGTTCTGAAAAGAATATTTCTTTCAGGACCGCAAGCATAGCAATGTTGCCTTGGATCGGTCAGATAAAACTTATCAGACCTTCGTCCATACGCGATCAGTCGACTTCCAGTATCACTTTTCCGATGTGTGCGCCACCCTTCAATGTGGCATGTGCCTCCGATGCCTGCGCAAGCGGGAAGGTCTTGTAAATTACGGGCGCAACTTGACCGGATTCCAGAAGCGGCCAGACTTTTTCGCGCAACGAATTGGCAATTGCGCCTTTGTTGGCAACTGGCTGCGCACGCAGGGTTGATCCCATCAGCGTCAGACGTTTGAGCAACAGCGGGGTAAAGTTGGTTTCCGCCTTGGGTCCGCGCAAAAACGCAATGATCAGAATGCGGGCTTCAAATGCAGCTGCCTTGAAATTCCGGTTGACATAGTCGCCTGCGACCATATCCAGAATAACATCTGCGCCTTTGCCATCGGTTGCGGCTTTGACCTCTTCGACAAAGTCCTGGGTCTTGTAGTTGATTGCGACATCTGCCCCGAGGTCACGGCAGGCCTGACATTTGTCGTCTGATCCGGCGGTGGCAATCACCTTGGCGCCAAATGCTTTGGCAAGCTGGATGGCGGTGGTGCCGATCCCCGATGTGCCGCCATGCACCAGAAATGTCTCGCCCGCCTTCAGATCAGCTTTGTCAAAGACGTTATGCCAGACCGTGAAAAAGGTTTCCGGTACCCCGGCGGCGGCTATCATCGACATGCCTTTCGGCACCGGCAGGCATTGCGCCGCTGGCACTGCGGCATATTGGGCGTAGCCGCCGCCGGTAACCAGTGCGCAAACCTTATCCCCGCATTTCCAGTCAGTGACGTTTGATCCAACGGCAACAATTTCGCCTGACAGTTCAAGGCCCGGGATTTCTGACGCACCGGGCGGGGGCGGGTACATGCCGGCAACTTGCATCAGGTCCGGTCTATTCACCCCACTTGCCGCAACCCGCACCAAGACATCATCCGGGCCATGGTCCGGCACAGCGACATCACCCAGCACAAGGGCAGTGGGTGCGGTGTCTTTCGTGATCTCGACGGCTTTCATCTTTTCGGGAAATTCTGGATTGGACATCGGGACCTCGTTGGCGAAAACTGCGTTTTATACCTATCTAGGACATGAAGGAAATTCAATGCCCCTGACCTGACAGGGAATAATGGAGGATGATTGTGGACGAAGAAGAGTTTGCTGTTCTCAAATCGGGTGAATTTGGCTTGCCGCGCAATCTTGAAGGAATGTCGGTCACCAGTCTGAAAGACTATCGCGCCGCGCTGGAGCGTGAAATTAAACATGTGGATGAGACGCTCGAACACCGCAAAGGTGTGACCGAGGGTGCAGAAGCATTGTTCAAGAGCTGAAACCCCATCTGGATGCTTCGGAGCGGCATGTTCGATTACTAGACGTGAGGATGATTTTTTTAAACCTGCGGTTAATTGAAAATTAAACTTGCCGTCTTATATGTGGAATAGAGGGTCATCTGATGGCTCTCTTGTCGAACGTGATGTTTCGATGCCTCCCTGTTAAACTGAGCCGCCCTTTTTTGGGCGGTTCTTTTTCTTTGTGATTGATTTTTAGCGACTTAGTGGCCTGCCGATTAAGGCAGTGCGCATCTGCGTGCCCGTATTAATCTGTAAAAAGATACGGGTTAATACGTATTGTCACATTTGTGCCATGAATAGCCTTGACCGCCTCTTAAGCGCTGGCTAAAGTTCGCACACAACAAAAACAAAACCAAAAAAAGTCCGGCAAGTTTAGCAGGTTGAGGTGAGACCGCCCCGAAAGTGGGCGGTCTTTCTATTTGCGCAATTCCCGTCTTGAAGCCGCTCAAAACCTTCCCAATATATTCAGGATGACTCACGAGCATCCCCCGACGTCAAAGGCGGCGTCGTATCAAAGCAATTTCTCGGTTGTTCATTTTTCGCGTACCTACGATGAAGCCTTTACGCTGCTGATAGAGGCACGGAATTACCTTTCCGCCCATCGAGGCCAAAGCAAGAAACAGGGCAGTCGCGAAGCCGTTGCACAATGCGTCGAAGAGATGCGCATGACCACGCGATTGATACGGGCAATGGCGTGGCTTCTTGCCGTGCGCGCTGTTGAAGCGGGGGAAATCCCATGGGATGAGGCTGTCGATATTGATGATCTGATGGTCGATCTTCGGGTCTGTACGGTCAATCCGCACGAGGAATATGGTTTTCTCTCGCCCGGTCTTCTCGACCTGATGGGGCGTGCCCATTCACTTTATATGCGTACCGCCCGTATGGAATTGCAGGTCGCCGCACGCTGCAACGGCTAATAGACCTCAGCCTTACCCGAACATCGTTTTGCCCAGGACTGGTTGCGGCGCGGTTGGTTGATACCGACCACAGCGCATTCTGGTGATCACGGGATATAGAAGAGGGGCAGCTCAGCTGCGGGCTTGAACCTGGAAGACCTCAATCGGGTCGGCAAAGCCCTTCATCTGGCGTGTACCTTGCGAGACAAAGCTTGCCCGACTGCCGCTATAGGTATTCTTGACGTTTTCTGAAACCAGTGTTTCGTCACCGCCTGCTTGCGCACAGACACGTGCGGCCAGCTGCACCACACTGCCAAACAGGTCGTTTTCCTCGGCAATGGCTTCACCGGCATTGATGCCGATGCGGATCTGGAATTTCAGGTCCTGGCTGGCATTGTGGGACGCCATGTTCTTCTGGATTTCAATGGCGGCTTCTACCGAACTCGCCGAGGACGGGAACACGGCCATGATACCGTCGCCCATATGTTTGACTTCCTTGCCATAATTGTTGATCAGGGCCGTGCGCACGATCTGGTTATGGATATGCACCATCTGCTGTGCGCCATGATCCCCCAGTTCCTGGGTCTTGGCCGTGGAATTGACGATGTCGGTAAACATTAGGGCATGAAGCTTTTTGCCACCGGCACCTTGTGGGCCAGCCGCGGGCTTGTCACTCCAGTCATTGATTGCTTTGGCGACCGATGACGTGATGCTCTTTTCATCCTTGATATAGGCGTCCATCGACTGGCGGCCCGCGCCATACATATCCTTGTATTTCGGCTCAAGAATATAGTCGTCGACATTCTTGCAGAAAGTTTCGGCCATGCTTTTGTTCGCGCCCATCGCCGAAATGCAGTCCCGCAAAATGACGCGCCCGTCCTTTTGATCCAGCGCGTGTTTTTCACTGCATGCATCACAGGCCCCGGCGACATATAGGTTAACGCCAAACTTGTGATAGGCATCAAGCGAGGTCACTTTACGCTGAATGGCTTCGATCGATCCGGTGATGAAGTCGCGCATCTGTTCGCGCGTCGCCCGCATTTCGCGTGTTTCGACCAATGGCTTTTCGGGCGTATCGTCAATCGGCTCCGGTACGGCCTCTGCCGGTGTGTCGTCCTGCGCGTCTTCTGCGACCTCTACGTCCGTGTCGCCATCCTCACGGGCCATTTCGGCCGCCATTTCTGCGGCTGACTTGCGGCGCACATCCGAACCAGATCCCTGTGTGTTGCCCGTGCGATTACCGGTGCGGGCCGATTTGGACCCTGTCGAACGAAAAGATGCCATTGAAGATCTGCGTGCACGTCCCTTGAACTTTTTGGTCAGCGCCATCAGCATCGGTACGACGCTGGCCAAAAAACCAACGGTGAAGGACAGGAAGTTCGCCTTGTCATAAAAGCCCTGACTGATCTTGAGCCCCATCCCGGGCAGGAATTCAAGCCCCTTGGCCGCAAGCAACATGGTCGCAAGGCCAACCGCAATCGCAACACAGAAGGCGACCATCATCTTAAGGCCAAGGCCAATAAGGGTCTGGCTTTCTGCAACCGATGCAGATGGGCGAACAGCTGCTGGCTTCTTTTCGCTGGCAGGTGCCGCATCGTTGGGCTTGTCGGCAGATGTATCTGCCTTTGGCATCATTGGGGCGGGGGCAGGACGCTGCACATCGGCTTTGGGCGGGGCTGACCGCTTTGGCTTTGCCTGCGGGTTGGTGTTTTCCAGTCTGCCCTGACCGCGCGTCTCATAAATCACATACTCGTCAGAGCTGTTGGTTGCGTGGTCGTAAACCTCGCGAATGACTTTCACGCCTGACACGTGATTGGCGCGCTCGATCTGTTTGGCTTCCTCTTCTGCCTGCTTTCTTTGCGCACCAGTAAAGTGACCGTGGATCTGCCACCGGCCTGAACGGTCTTTAACATAGACCTCATAGCTAACCTGGTTACGTGCTGTCACTTGATTCATCTAAGAGCCTGATCATGCGTGCAAGCAGAACAGGGCAGCAGAATCGGTGCCGCCTTATCCTAACGAATGGGATTATGGCAAAAAAATGCCGAAATCACCATCAGATATGCTCAATAACAGCCAAGAGTTGTTCCAACCACAGCTTTTTACCGTCGGCAGCTATGCAAATTCAGGGTTTAGACAAAGAAAAACGCCCGCGGCATCAAGAAGATGCGACGGGCGCTGATCCCACAGAACACAGAAGCGTGTTCTTTGCTTAGTTGCCGATATTGAAACCAGCGAAGCGCTTTTTGAACTTAGCAAGCTGCCCGCCGCTGTCCAGAAGACGGTGAACACCAGTCCAAGCCGGGTGGCTTTTCGGATCGATGTCGAGCTTCAACACATCGCCCGGATTGCCCCAGGTCGACTGCGTGGTGAAGGTGCTGCCGTCAGTCATCTGAACGGTGATCTCATGGTAATCGGGATGGATATCTTTTTTCATCGCCTATCACTCCGGAATTTGAAGCGCGGTGTATAGTGTAAAAAATCGGCTCGCGCAACCCCTGTAACCGGTAATTATCCGATTAACGCCAAATGAGGGGAGTGCAGTAGCGATCAGGCGGTCGTTTAACAGTGGTTGACCCATGTTTCAAGCTTTTCTCGCACCCGTGCTTATGCATACTTGCACAGGCCTCTTTATATAGTATGGTGCGCCAACAATTGATTGTCGCCTTGCCGGGGCATTGGACCCCGATGATAGACGGAGAATATGACTGTGGCCCTTGAGGAAACCCGCTTCCATCAGCTTGCAGACGAAACCATCGAAACGCTGTCTGATGTTATTGATGATGCCTTGGGCGATGACCTTGATGTTGATCTGCAGTCCGGCATCCTGACCATCGAACTCGATTCGGGCGAACAATTCATCATCAACAAGCATGGTCCGAACCGTCAGGTCTGGCTTTCTTCGCCAGTCAGTGGGGCAAGCCACTATGACTTTGATGAAGACAACGAAACCTGGACCTCGACCCGCGGTTCGACCACGCTCCATGATCAGCTTTCGGCTGATCTCGCTGTCAAAACCGGGAACAAGCTTGATCTTGGCTGATCTCTTTACATCGGCCGCGTGGTTACCACTGCATACGGAATAAAGTGCCTTGGCGCGTACACCGACTTCTTCTGCAAAACTCACCGATCGTGAAACCAGCCGGAACCTCTCGTCGCTCCGTGCCATTGTTCCGTTCGTCACAAAATACCGTTTGCAGCTGTTCGGCGCGCTGATCGCACTGGTGACAGCTTCTGGCACCGTACTTGCGCTTGGCAATGGCCTGCGCATGCTGGTTGACGAAGGCTTTGCCGAAGGTGATGGCGCGCTGCTTGACCGGGCGTTGTTCGTTCTGTTTGCGGTAACCCTGTTGCTAGCGGGCGCAAGTTACATGCGCTTCTTCCTGGTTTCCTGGATCGGGGAACGTGTGGTTGCCGATATCCGTTCCGCCGTATACCGCCATATCATCCGACTAGACTCAGCCTTCTTTGAAGTCACACGAACCGGTGAAGTTCTTTCGCGTCTGACGACCGACACCACATTGCTTCAGGCTGTCATTGGCTCAAGCGTTTCGATCGCGCTTCGCAATGCCCTGATGTTTGTCGGGGGACTGACGATGTTGGCCATCACCAGTCCCAAGCTCACAGCCCTTGTCTTGCTGGTGGTGCCGTTGGTGGTCATTCCGATTGTCGGATACGGCCGACGCGTGCGGCGTTTGTCGCGAGAGTCGCAAGACAGAGTAGCCGACGTCAGCGCCTTTTCCGAAGAAACCCTCAATGCGCTGCGCACGGTGCAGGCCTATACCCACGAAGAAATCGAAAGCCAGCGTTTCAGCGGCCATGTCGAAGGGGCCTTCAGAACGGCGGTCGCGCGTATTTCCGCCCGCGCCCTTCTGACTGCGATTGTTATCGTCATGGTGTTTGGTGCGGTCGGCACCATCCTGTGGATTGGTGGTCATGATGTGCTTGATGGCACGATCTCGGCCGGGGAACTTTCGGCCTTTGTCTTCTATGCGGTGGTGGTTGCCGGATCGGTTGGCGCCATCAGTGAAGTGATAGGTGATTTGCAACGCGCGGCCGGTGCGGCGGAGCGCCTTGTTGCGTTGTTGTCGACTGAACCTGAAATCAAGGCGCCGGAAAACCCCTTCGCGTTGCCAGTACCCCATCAGGGCCATGTCAGTTTCGAAAACGTTACCTTCCATTATCCTGCCCGTCCGGATCGCTCTGCTCTTGAGGGGCTCAGCCTGTCGGTCAAGCCGGGGGAAACGGTTGCACTTGTTGGCCCTTCGGGTGCAGGCAAGACCACCGTGTTTCAGCTGCTGCTGCGCTTCTATGATCCGGCAAGTGGTGTGATCAAAGTTGACGGGATCGACATCAAGACGGCCGATCCGGTCGCGGTGCGCGAACGCATTGGTCTTGTCGCACAGGATCCGGTGATCTTTGCTGCCAGTGCCTGGGACAACATCCGTTATGGCCGTCCGGGGGCAAGTGATGCTGATGTGCGTGCGGCTGCTGACGCCGCGCACGCCAGCGAGTTCCTTGACCGCTTGCCAGATGGCTTTAATACCTTCCTGGGTGAAAAGGGTGTGCGCCTGTCGGGCGGTCAGCGTCAACGCATTGCCATTGCGCGCGCGATCCTGCGCAATCCGGCCATCCTGCTTCTGGATGAAGCCACCAGCGCGCTGGATGCTGAAAGTGAACAGGTTGTTCAAAAGGCACTTGAAACCATCATGAAAGAGCGCACCACGCTCGTGATTGCGCATCGTTTGGCAACGGTTCTGCATGCAGACCGGATTGCTGTGATCGATGATGGCAAGCTAGTAGCAGTCGGGACGCATCAGGAACTGCTCGAAAGCTCCCCGCTTTACGGGCGCTTGGCCAAGCTGCAGTTTGAACGCGACGCAGCTTGATCTCAGGATAAAGCCAAAGCGTGCCGTATAGCGGTCCTCGATCCGTTTTCTTTACTGCCACATTCTTTCGACCCAAAACGCTGAGCCTAGGCTTCAGCAGCGCAGACATCGGTCTCGGTGTCGCAGAAACAAAAAACCCGCCACAAGGGCGGGTTTTTGATCTTGGACCAATCGGGGTCTTATTCGGCGCTGGCGATCTTGCGGTTGCCGATTGACAGTTCAGCATACTGTTTGCGCAACACATCAGAATCCGCCAGGAAGCGATCAAGCTCTTCACCCTTAAGCGTCTTGCCACTTGGCATCTTCACGCGGATCGGGTTGACCTGTGCATTGTTCTGCAGGATCTCGTAATGCAGGTGCGGACCGGTGGAGCGGCCGGTTGTGCCAACATAGCCGATGATATCGCCCTGCTTGACGCGTGATCCCTGCTTCAGGCCCTTGGCAAAGCCATTCATATGGGCGTAGGCGGTGGCATAGGAATCATTGTGGCGGATCTGGATGTAATTTCCATAACCGCCATTGCGGCCAATCTTGGCAATCGTGCCGTTACCGGCGGCAAAGATCGGTGTGCCGGTCGGGGCAGCAAAGTCGATCCCCTTATGCATCTTGGTATAGCCAAGAATCGGGTGCTTGCGTTTGCCATAACCCGATGACAGACGTGCGCCGTTGATCGGTGTCCGCATCAGCGCGCGGCGATAAGATTCGCCCTTCTGGTTATAGAAGTCGGTTTCGCCGTTGCTGTCTGTATAGGAATAAAGCCGAACCTCATGACCGCTCAGCGTCATGCTGGCATAAAGCACATCGCCATAGCGTACGCGTTCACCGGCATCGTTTTTCAGTTCCTGATACATGATCTCAAAACTGTCGCCGGGTTGAATGTCGCGCTGGAAGTCGACTTCATAGGAATAAAGCTCGATCAGTTCCATCAGAACCGGGATCGGAACACCGTTGCGTTCCGCGGCCAGAAACAGGCTTTGCTCGATCGTGCCCGACGCAACATTGCGCGAAGGTGTCAGTTCGATTTTGTCCGAGGATGCCTGATAGCCGTCATCAGTGCGCGAGACCGAAACAATGGTTTCCGGGTCCGGCTGGAAGCTCATCTGGTCCAGAAGTTCGATATCGTCCTGCGCATCAGCAGCATAAACAAGGTCGAATTCCTGACCGGCACGCAGTTTGCGCGGGTTGAATACATCGCGCAGGGCTTCGATCGCGTTATAGGCAGATGTCCGCTCAAGGCCTGTGGCGGTCAGTGTCGCCATCAGGTTGGATCCCTTTTCAAGGACAACCGTCTCGCGGCGTGGTTCAAGATCCGGGATACTGGCGGTTTCGGTGACGTCGGCGTCACCCCCCATAACATGGCTCTCTGCAGCGCTGGCAGACAGGGCAGTATCCGAGGCGTTCGAATAATGATCAGATAGCAGATATCCGGTTGTTCCCCCCAGAATTACCATCACGCTCGCAATAGAAACCAAGTCTCTTCCGGCCATTGCCGCAGAACTCCCCTAAAAGCCATTTGTCAGTTCACCCGGGCCGTCGCTCTTGTTGGCAACATCGCCAAGAACCTTATACATAAAAGATTTGGCGATGTGAAATGCGAATTGCCGCAGGTAAAAGTGGAACCCGTCCCGACATAATGGCGCGATTTCCTTTACGAACCGTTGAGGGAATCCTGCTGCCTTGGTCACGATGGGCGGCGATCATGTGCCAGCCCACAGTGGCAAGAACATGGCAGCCGAAAACAAAATGAAATCCAGTTCACAGGGCTGCCGATCAAGCGCGCAATATGACATATATATATGTGTCGTTATCCTGCTGTTCTTGATGTGGGCAAACGACGGCTTCTGATGGGGCAAATGGGCTATATGGAATGACGGGCATGTCGACCGGCCTGATCCATGTTCAACCATGGTTTCTCAACCACGGGATGAAGGGTGAATTCCCCCGGTTCCGGCCAGTTTTGGCCCTTTTTACAAAAATGTCTTTTTCTGACGTTTTTTCTCAAAAAAGGGTTTGACAGTTTTGGGAGTGGGGCCTATAACCCGC
>NZ_DGMR01000009.1:165439-178248 GCF_002388495.1 Thalassospira sp. UBA4513 | reverse complement strand
CCCATCGCACCGATGAACAGCAGGAAGCAGGTGATCTCGAGTGCTGAGAACTCATGGCCCAGGAACATCAGGGTCGTGCCCGCGACTTCTTCGGCATTGCCAAAGATGACGTCGAACTGAACGCTGTCGAACAGGACATAAACCGCAAAGATACCAAGGGCAAAGCCGAAGTCACCGACACGGTTGACGATGAAGGCTTTCATCGCAGCAGCCGATGCCGACGGTTTGGAATACCAGAAGCCGATCAGAAGGTAAGACGCCAGACCAACGCCCTCCCAGCCGAAGAACAGCTGGATCAGGTTGTCGGCGGTAATCAGCATCAGCATCGCAAAGGTGAACAGGCTGAGATACGCCATGAAGCGCGGCTTGTCCGGGTCATGCGACATATAGCCGATGGAATAGATATGAACCATCGAGGACACACCGGTGACAACAATCAGCATCACACAGGTCAGCGTATCAATACGCAGCGACCAGGACGCATCAAAGCTGCCCGAGGAAATCCAGGTAAACAGTTCAATCACAACCGGGTTGCCACCCAGGGCAACATCGACAAAGGCAAAGATCGAAATCACAAAGGCAATCACGACACCGGCAACGGTGACCAGCTGTGCCAGACGATCAGACGAGGACACACCATGATGGTGATGACCATGGCTGTCATGCGGGGCATCCTTTGCGGTCGACATGGCGCCGACCAGCGTGATGGCCCCGGCAAGGATTGCCGCGATCAGGGGCAGGAATACAATCAACGGATACATATCTGCCTTACCCCTTCATCATGTTGATGTCTTCAACCGCGATGGTGCCGCGGTTACGGAAATAGACGACCAGGATCGCCAGACCAATTGCCGCTTCAGCCGCAGCAACCGTCAGAACGAAGATGGTAAATACCTGTCCGACGAGGTCGCCGAGGAACGACGAGAACGCGACCAGATTGATATTGACCGCCAGCAGCATCAGCTCGATCGACATCATGATGATGATGACGTTCTTGCGGTTCATGAAGATGCCGAAGATCCCGAGTGTGAAAAGGATCGCCGCGACGGTCAGATAATGTGCAAGACCGATTTCCATCAGATCCCCCTTCCGACCGGAACTTTTTTGACTTCAAGCGTATCAGCGCGGGTACGCTTGACCTGCTCGGAGATTTTCTGACGACGGACACCTTCACGGTGACGCAGTGTCAGGACAATTGCGCCAATCATCGCAACAAGCAGAACCAGACCAGCCGCCTGGAAGATGTATGCGTAATCGGTGTAGATCAGTTGACCGAGTGCTTCGACGTTGGTCAGACCTGCCGGTGTCGGCTGCGCGAGAACCGCGACCGCCTCATCCGTAAGGGTCCAGCCAGCGCCAACCAGTGCCAGTTCGACAAACAGAACAACCGCAATCAGAACGCCGATCGGCAGGTAGTTCAAAAAGCCCTGACGCATTTCGACAAAGTTAATGTCGAGCATCATGACGACGAACAGGAACAGGACTGCAACCGCGCCGACATAGACGACGACAAGCAGCATGGCGAGAAACTCGGCACCCAGCAGGACGAAAAGTCCGGCTGCGTTAAAGAATGTCAAGATCAGCAACAGTACCGAATGCACCGGGTTGCGAACGGTCACAACCGCAGTCGCGGACAAAACCGCGACGGTAGCAAACAGGTAAAAAGCCAAAGCCTGTACGACCATAAGGTACCCCCTTGGCGAACCGTTGCTGCCCCAATGGCTTACAACGGCCCATGAACTCTCTTTCTAACGATCAGACGCGACACTTACCGATAAGGTGCGTCTGCCTCCAATCGTGCAGCAAGCTCGGCTTCCCAACGCTCGCCGTTTGCCAGGAGTTTGTCCTTGTCATAGAACAGCTCCTCGCGGTTTTCGGTTGCGAACTCGAAGTTCGGACCTTCGACGATGGCATCCACCGGGCAGGCTTCCTCGCAGAAGCCACAATAGATGCATTTCGTCATATCAATGTCGTAACGCGTGGTACGACGCGAACCGTCATTGCGCGGCTCGACCTCAATGGTGATGGCCTGTGCCGGGCAAATGGCTTCGCAAAGTTTGCAGGCGATGCAACGCTCTTCGCCGTTCGGGTAACGGCGCAGTGCGTGTTCGCCACGGAAACGCGGGCTCAGCGGACCTTTTTCGTACGGGTAGTTGATCGTCACCTTGGGCTTGAACATGTATTTCAAGGTGAGCGCCATTCCCGAAACGAGTTCCGCGAGCAGGAAGCTCCGGGCCGTCCGATCAATAAATGACATCGTTTACCTCTCTCTTTCCGATGCGCGGCGATCAGGCCGGGACCTTGTCAAAAACAACGAGGAACGTGGCAACCAGCATGACCCATGCAAACGACAGCGGCAGGAAGATTTTCCAGCCCAGACGCATCAGTTGGTCATAACGGTAACGCGGGAAGGTTGCACGGACCCACAGGAAGATGAACAGAACGAAGCAGATCTTGATGATGAACCAGATTGCGCCCGGGATGAATTCGAGGAACGGCAACGGCGCGCTCCAGCCACCCAGGAACAGAATGGCGCACAGGCCACTCATCAGGATCATGTTCGCGTATTCACCCAGGAAGAACAGCGCAAAGGTCATTGCCGAATAGTCGACGTTATAACCCGAGACCAGTTCGGCTTCCGCTTCGGGAAGGTCAAATGGTGCGCGGTTGGTTTCTGCCAGAATGGATACGATGAAGACGATGAACATCGGGAAGTGATAAACGAAGTTCCACTCCCAGATACCACCGACCTGCCCGCGGACAATGTCGCTGAGGTTCAGCGAACCGGTCGTCAGCAGAACCGAGATGATGATCAGGCCAATCGAAATCTCATACGAAACCATCTGGGCGCCGGAACGCAGCGCGCCAAGGAAGGCGTATTTGGAGTTCGATGCCCAACCGGCCATCACGATACCGTACACACCCAGCGAAGAAATCGCGAAGATGTAAAGAATACCGACATTCAGATCGGCCAGAACCATGCCCTCGTCGAACGGAATAACCGCCCAGGCAATGATTGCCAGAATAAAGGTCAGCATCGGGGCGATGATGAACACGCCCTTGTTCGCGCTGCTCGGAATGATTGTTTCTTTCAGAAACAGCTTCAAACCATCGGCAAGCGGCTGCAGAAGGCCAAACGGCCCCACAACGTTCGGGCCCTTACGGAGCTGAATAGCACCGATGACCTTACGCTCGGCGTAGGTCAGATAGGCGACAGCACCCAGCAACGGCAGAACAATCGCCAGAATTTTGGCGACGATCCAGACGAGCGGTTCAATATATCCGTCCCAAAGAAGTTCCATCGGTCAAACCGTATCTTTTGCGTTTCGTCCCAAAATTGGGACACCCCCTTGCGGGATGAGCGACGATCAGATCGTCGCTCCCCTTACTCAGGCAACCTTCTCGGCAGCCGCATCCTTGACAAAGGCCTCAGTACATTTGGCCATCGTCACCGAAGCACGGCTGATCGGGTCGGTCATATAGAAATTGCGAACCGGCGATACGAAGCCATCAGACTTCATGTCACCTGACACACCGAAATCGGTCCATTCTGCCTTTGTCGGAACGTTCAGCGACGCAAAGGTCGGGCTGAGTTCCACCATACGCGAGCGAACGGCATCGATATTGTTGTATGGCAGGGTCAGATCCAGCGCACCGGAAAGTGCACGAACAATCGCCCAGTCCTCACGCGCGTCACCAACCGGGAAGATCGCACGCCAGCCCTGCTGGGCGCGGCCTTCGGTGTTGACATAGGTGCCATTCTTTTCGGTGTAAGCAGCCCCCGGCAGGATCACGTCGGCTGCCTGCGCGCCGGCATCGCCCATCGCACCCTGGTAAATGACAAATGCCTTTTCCAGTTTGCTCATGTCGACTTCGTCGGCACCCAGCAGATAGACAACCTCGATATCGCCTTTGGCAGCACCATTGAGAATGTCATTGGTTGCCAGACCGCCCTCACCCGGCACGAAGCCGAGATCAAGACCGCCAACACGCGATGCCGCGGTGTGCAGAACGTTAAAGCCGTTCCATTCACCGGAAACCATGCCGTATTTCTCGGCAATGGCGCGGGTGGCAGCAAGAACCGCGTCACCGTCTTCACGGTTCAGCGCGCCCATGCCGACAATGATCATCGGCTTTTCAGAAGCCTTGAGAACCTTGGCGAACTCGTTCTTGCCATCCAGGATTTCCTGGAGGGTTTCCGGACCGGCACCAAGATAATCGTTCTTGTAGGTCGGATCCCACTTTTCACCAATGATGCCAACTTTGAAATCGCCAGCAGTCGTGCGCCAGCGTTTGCGCAGACGGGAATTGATGATCGGCGCTTCGGCACGAACATTGGCACCAACGATCAGGCAGGCATCTGCCTCGTCAATACCGGCAATCGTGCTGTTGAAGATATAGGAGGCACGCGGGCCACCAATCTTCGATCCGTCCTGACGGCAATCAAGGTTCGGCGAACCAAGTTTACCCATCAGGTCTTTCAGCGCGGTCATCGATTCACAATCGACCGTGTCACCCGCAAGAGCGGCAATTTTCTTGCCATCCAGACCGGAAACCTTTGCCTTGATCGCAGCAAATGCTTCGTCCCAGCTTGCCGGCTGCAGCTTGCCATCCTTGCGAACATACGGACGGTCAAGGCGCTGACGTTTCAGGCCATCAATGGCGTAACGGGTTTTGTCCGAAATCCATTCTTCGTTGATATCTTCGTTGGTGCGCGGCAGAACGCGCATCACTTCGCCGGTACGGGCATCGATACGAATGTTCGAGCCAACCGCGTCCATGACATCGACGCTATCGGTTTTCTTGAGCTCCCACGGACGCGCAGTAAACGCATACGGCTTGGAGGTCAGCGCACCGACCGGGCACAGGTCAACCAGGTTGCCTGAAAGCTCGGAATTGATGGAGGCTTCGATATACGGTCCGACTTCGGTGTCCTCGCCACGGTAAACAGCACCCATGGTGCCGACACCGGCGACTTCCTCGGAGAAGCGAACGCAACGGGTGCAGTGGATGCAACGGGTCATGATCGTTTTGACGATCGGGCCCAGTTCCTTGTCCTTTACCGCACGTTTTTTCTCGGCGTAACGTGAAGAGTCAAAACCATAGGCCATGGCCTGGTCCTGAAGATCACATTCACCACCCTGGTCACAAATCGGGCAATCCAGCGGATGGTTGATCAGCAGGAATTCCATTACGCCGTTGCGTGCCTTTTTCACAAGGTCGGAATCGGTTTTGATCACCATTCCATCTGCCGCAGGCATGGCGCAGGATGCGACCGGTTTCGGCGCACGTTCCATTTCCACCAGACACATACGGCAGTTGCCGGCGATTGACAGGCGTTCGTGATAGCAGAAACGTGGGATTTCCTTACCGGCCTCTTCACAGGCCTGAAGGACTGTCGCCCCGGCTTCTACTTCAACTTCAATACCGTCAACTGTTAGTTTCGGCATGTCTCAATCCCTCTCAACAGGCCTCTCTCAGGCCGCGATCCGTGCGCGATATTCCTTGATCCGACGTTCCATTTCGGGACGGAAGTGACGGATAAGGCCCTGAATCGGCCATGCAGCAGCATCGCCAAGCGCACAAATGGTGTGGCCTTCGACCTGTTTGGTCACATCCCACAACAGATCAATCTCATCGAGCGTGGCTTCGCCGCGAACCATGCGCGTCATCATGCGCATCATCCAGCCGGTACCTTCACGGCACGGCGTGCACTGACCACAGCTTTCATGCTTGTAGAATTCCGACAGACGCGCGATCGCGTAGACAATGTCAGTCGACTTGTCCATGACGATCACAGCCGCGGTACCAAGACCGGAGCCGACTTCACGCAGACCGTCAAAGTCCATCAGAACGTCATCACAGACGTCTTTTGGCATCAGCGGAACAGATGAACCGCCCGGAATAACCGCAAGAAGGTTGTCCCAGCCGCCACGAACGCCGCCGCAATGCTTTTCGATCAGTTCCTTGAGCGGGATGCTCATGGCTTCTTCGACAGTGCAAGGCTTTTCGACGTGACCGGAAATGGCAAACAGCTTGGTCCCGTGGTTGTTTTCGCGACCAAAACCGGCGAACCACGAACCACCACGACGCAGAATGGTCGGAACAGCAGCAATCGATTCGACGTTGTTAACCGTGGTCGGGCAACCATAAAGGCCTGCGTTCGCCGGGAATGGCGGTTTCAGGCGCGGCTGGCCTTTTTTACCTTCAAGGCTTTCGATCAGGGCGGTTTCTTCGCCACAGATGTAAGCACCGGCACCGAGATGCAGGTAAAGGTCAAAGTCCCAACCCGAACCACAGGCGTTTTTACCGATCAGACCGGCTTCATAAGCCTCGTCAATCGCGCGCTGGAGGTTGGATGCCTCGTGATAGAACTCACCACGGATATAAATATAGGCCGCATGCGCATTCATCGCGAAGCTGGCCAGAAGGCAACCTTCGACCAGAGTGTGCGGATCATTGCGCATGATTTCGCGGTCTTTACAGGTCCCCGGCTCGCCTTCGTCGGCGTTCACAACCAGGTAGCTCGGACGACCATCAGATTCCTTGGGCATGAAGGACCATTTGAGGCCGGTCGGGAAGCCTGCGCCCCCACGACCACGCATACCGGATGCTTTCATCTCATCGATGATCCAGTCGCGGCCTTTTTCGATCAATGCCTTGGTACCATCCCAGTTGCCACGGGACTGCGCGCCTTTAAGGCCGAAATCCTGGAAACCATACAGGTTGGTAAAGATACGATCCTTATCCTGCAGCATATCAGGCGTCCCCTTCGCTTGCATCAGCATCCTGCGGGGCTGCGCCGCAGCTACAGAATGCCTTCAGAACCTTCGGACCATCGATCGGCTCGCACCCTTTGCGGCCGCTCTGCGGACCGGCTTTCGGCTTCTCGCCCTTTTTGAGGGCATCGAGGATGGCCTTGGTCGTTTCCGGCGTCAGGTCTTCGTAATAATCGTCGTTGATCTGCATCATCGGTGCGTTCACACACGCACCAAGGCATTCGACTTCGATCATGGTGAACTGACCGTCTTCGGTGGTTTCACCAACGCCGATGCCGAGTTCCTTTTTGCAGGTATCGACAACGTCGGCAGACCCGCGAAGCCAGCACGGCGTCGTGGTGCAAACCTGGATGAAGTTCTTACCCACCGGGGCAAGGTTATACATCGTATAGAAGGTTGCGACCTCGTAGACGCGAATGGCCGGCATTTCGAGCATGTCGGCAATGTAATCCATTGCGACAGTCGGAACCCAGTTACCTTCGGTCTGACGCTGTGCCAGATCAAGCAGCGGCATGACCGCGCTCTGCTGGCGGCCTTCCGGATACTTGGCGATGATCTTCTTTGCTTTTTCCTGATTTTCAGGCGTGAAAGCAAAGCTGGTCGGCTGAAGCTCTTTCGGAGCTGGTCTTCTCAAATGGCTCATCGGTCAATCTCACCGAACACGATATCTAGCGACCCGATATTGGCAACGACGTCGGCCAGCATGTGGCCTTTTGACATGAAGTCGATGCCTTGGAGGTGCGGGAACCCCGGGGCGCGGATTTTGCAGCGATACGGACGGTTCGAGCCATCCGAAACAAGATACACACCAAACTCGCCTTTCGGTGCCTCGACCGCGGCATAGCATTCGCCGGCCGGTACGTGGAAACCTTCGGTGAAGAGTTTGAAGTGGTGAATAAGGGCTTCCATCGAACGCTTCATTTCGGCGCGCGACGGCGGTGCCACTTTGTTGTTTTCAACAATAACAGGACCATCCGGCATATTTTTGATGGCCTGTTTGATGATTTTCAGCGACTGCCACATTTCCTCGAAACGGACAAGGAAGCGGTCATAGCAATCGCCGTTCTTGCCGACAGGAATGTCGAAGTCGAATTCTTCGTACGAGTCATAGGGCTGCGATTTACGCAGATCCCACGCCAGACCCGATGCACGGATGTTCGGACCGGTGAAGCCCCAATCAAGGGCCTCTTCGGCACTGACGATACCGATATCGACCGTACGCTGTTTGAAGATACGGTTGCCGGTCAGGACGCGGTCGAAGTCTTTCATAAAGATTTCGTACTGGTCTGCCCATGCGTCGATATCATCAAGCAAGCCTGCCGGAAGATCGGCAGCAACGCCACCCGGACGGAAGTAGTTGGCGTGAAGACGGGCGCCACAGGCGCGCTCATAGAATTCCATGAGCTTTTCACGTTCTTCAAAGCCCCACAGAAGCGGGGTCATCGCGCCAACGTCCAGTGCGAACGCGGTCAGGTTCAGAATGTGGTTCAGAATACGACCGATTTCCGCATAAAGAACACGGATATACTGCGCACGCTTGGGCACTTCGACGCCCATCAGCTTTTCGATGGCCAGGCAATATGCATGTTCCTGGTTCATCGGTGCGACATAGTCGAGACGGTCGAAATACGGGGTCGCCTGAATATAGGTCTTATATTCGATCAGCTTTTCCGTACCACGGTGCAGAAGACCAATATGCGGGTCGGAACGTTCGACGACTTCGCCGTCCATTTCCAGAACCAAACGCAGAACGCCGTGCGCCGCAGGGTGCTGCGGGCCGAAGTTCATGGTCATGTTTTTGATTTTTTGTTCGGACATCAGGCGTTGCCCTCCGCCTTTTCATCACCCGGAAGAACATGCTGGATGCCTTCCCATGGGCTTTCGAAATCGAAATTACGGAAATCCTGAACCAGTTTGACCGGCTCGTAGACAACACGCTTCTGTTCGTCGTCATAACGCACTTCGACATACCCGGTCAGCGGGAAGTCCTTGCGCAGCGGATGACCTTCAAAACCGTAATCGGTCAGAATACGGCGGGGATCCGGATGACCGGCGAAGAAGATACCGTACATGTCCCACGCTTCGCGCTCGAACCAGTCGGCGGCGCTGAACAGCGAAACACAGCTTGGTACCGGGGTATCTTCGTCAGTACGGACCTTCACACGAATGCGCAGGTTATGCTTGAGAGACAGCAGGTGATAGACAACGTCGAAACGCTCAATACGTTCCGGGTAGTCTGCACCACAAACATCAATCAGCTGCTTGAACAAGCAGCCGGTATCATCCCGAAGGAAGGTCAGAACTTTAAGGATATCATCGCGCTTGGCGACGATGGTCAGCTCGCCGTAACGAATCTCGCTTTCGAGAATTTCGTTGGCCAGCTGTGACGCCACCAGATCTTTCAGATCTTTCAAAGCAGCGCTGTTATCGCTGAGCAGTTCGCTCATGCAAGCCCCCTATTACGGATCAGCGTGTCAGGACACCGGTACGGCGGATTTTCTTTTGCAGCTGCATCACGCCATAAATCAGCGCTTCGGCTGTCGGCGGGCACCCGGGAACGTATACGTCCACCGGCACAACGCGATCACAACCGCGTACCACCGAATAAGAATAGTGATAGTAACCGCCGCCATTGGCGCACGAGCCCATCGAAATAACCCAGCGCGGCTCTGCCATCTGGTCATAGACCTTACGCAGTGCCGGGGCCATTTTGTTGGTCAGGGTACCAGCAACGATCATCACGTCCGACTGACGCGGGCTTGGGCGGAAAACCAGACCATAACGGTCAAGGTCATAACGCGACGCCGCCGAATGCATCATCTCAACAGCACAGCAGGCCAGACCGAAAGTCATCGGCCACAAGGAACCGGTGCTTGCCCAGCTTGCGAGTTTATCGAGATTGGCAAGGACAAAGCCCTTGTCGTTCATCTCGTCAAACACGCCCTTAAGCATTGCATCCTGATCCGAACCGGGTGCCAGGGGTGCGCCTGAGTTGGTGCTCACTCCCATTCCAAAGCTCCCTTCTTCCATTCGTAGATAAAGCCGACCGTCAAAACAGCCAGGAAGATCACCATCGATACAAAGCCGAATGTTCCGATATCACCGAGGGTTACAGCCCACGGGAACAGGAAGGCGACTTCGAGGTCGAAAATAATGAACAAGATTGCGACCAGATAGAACCGAACGTCGAACTTGATGCGCGCGTCTTCGAACGGCGCAAACCCGCATTCGTACGCGGACAATTTCTCAACATCCGGTGCCTGCTTGGCAAGAACCAGCGACGCGATGACGATTACCGCCGAAAGACCGACGGCGATCCCGATGAACACCAGGATCGGAAGATATTCCGAAAGAAGCTCTTGCATCTCTCTGACCTCTCAAGAACAGGCCTTTTGACCCGACCAGGTCCCCACCTGGCCAATTACGGCGCACCATAACGTATGCACCGCACAAGTTCCAGTCCCCAAGCACGTTGAACATGCTCTAAGACCGGAAACTTTCTAATCTTTTTACCGTTTACTATCGTCCGATATCGGGCTGGACGTCGAGATGATCAAGACCCAATCGTGCGAAGCAGCATTAGCAACACAAGAAAAGGCGACCGCGGAAAAGACAATTCGCCCCAAAAAAAGACAACAGATGATGGATCATGGCGCGAGCGACGAGACTTGAACTCGCGGCCTCCGGCGTGACAGGCCGGCGCTCTAACCAACTGAGCTACGCCCGCAAAATGACCATCAATCGGCGCGCCTTTGTTAGACCACCCCCCAAACCAAGTCAAGCAGCTAGCAACGATTTCAACCCATTCGACAATTGCGCCCGCAAACATCACCCTTTGCGGGGTAATTTGCCCCCGAAATTGTACGGCATTAATCAATTTTGTACATTTAGGGCGCTTTATACCGATGGGGCTTTGCAAAGGGGTGTCGGCTTTTATAGAATTGTTGACAAATAACCCCTATCTTACGGTGCGATAGAGGCAGGTTCGGGCGTCAGGTTCCACCCCGAACAGAGTCATTACGACGGAGAAGACCACCCGTGGGGCGCGTAAAAGAAGAATACAGATCACTGGCCGGACCTGAAAAGGCAGCGATTCTCATGCTTGCTCTTGGGGAAGAGCACGCAACCAAGATGTTCAGCATGATGGATGACGAGGAAATCAAAGAGATTTCCCAAACCATGTCGAGCCTGGGTACGATCAACTCTAATATCGTTGAGCGCCTTTTTGTCGAATTCGCTGACCAGCTTTCTTCAACCGGGTCACTGGTCGGTTCGTTTGATACCACCGAACGCCTGCTTTCCAAGGTTCTGCCAGAAGACCGTGTGAACGGCATCATGGAAGAGATCCGCGGTCCTGCGGGTCGTACCATGTGGGACAAACTGAACAACGTGAACGAAGCGGTTCTGGCGAACTACCTTAAAAACGAATATCCGCAGACCGTCGGTGTGGTTCTGTCCAAACTCAAACCCGCACATTCTGCGTCGGTTCTGTCTCTTTTGCCGGAAAACTTCTCGATGGAAGTCATCATGCGTATGTTGCGCATGGAAGCGGTTCAGAAAGAAGTCCTCGATAACATTGAAAAGACGCTGCGCACCGAGTTCATGTCGAACCTTGCGCGCGGTTCGCGTGGTGATAACCACGAACTGATGGCGGATATCTTCAACAGCCTTGACCGCCAAAGTCAGGACCGTTTTCTTACTGCGCTTGAAGAGCGCAACCGTGATTCGGCCGAGAAGATCAAGGCGCTTATGTTCACCTTCGAAGACCTTGCGCGGCTTGACAACAACGGCGTTCAGACCCTGCTGCGTCAGGTCGAAAAGGACAAACTTGCCCTGGCGCTGAAAGGCTCGACCGATCAGATGCGCGACCTGTTCTTCAAGAATATGTCCGAACGTGCCGGCAAGATGATGAAGGAAGATATGGACGCGCTTGGACCGGTCCGTCTGTCAGACGTCGAAGAGTCGCAGATGATGATCGTCCAGCTGGCCAAGGAATTGGCCGCACAGGGCCAGATCGTCATTTCCGAAGGCGGTGCCGAAGACGAAATGGTCTTCTAGACCCAGACAAAATACCGCAACTGCACAAACACCAAAGGAACAGCCAATGCTGTCCCTTTTTTCGTTCGTCAGGCGCGATCAGATGGGGAAGTACCCCACGTTAAGCTTAGCTACCCTGCCCTAGCCGAGAATGACGTTAGGAACCGGATCAGAGATCGACTGAATTTCCCAGCGCAGGCGGTTCTGACCGTTGATTTCACGGAACTCTGCCGCGTTGTGGCTCCGAACACCTGCGGTCGTGCGGACCTCGATCTTGCCAGTCATCTGGTAGCCGAGGGCTGTCAGGCGGTCCTGATACTGATCAGGCACAAAACCGCCCCGAATTTCAACGGTGTTTCGTTCGGAATTAAAGAACATTTCCAGTATGCGCGATTGCCGACGAACAAAGACGAAGCTTTTTTCGCGCATGATGTTGCCGCGCTTTTCATAGACCATGTTAAACACACCGCGCCCGGTATAGGTCAGCTGTCTTACAGCCGAATCGCGCTTGAGATCTGCCAGAACCTTGGCGACCTTTTCCTTTTCACCCTCCGCATCCAGGCTTTTATCCAGAAGGCCTTGGGTAATGTTTGGCTGCACCAGCAAACCACGGTAGCTCAGCCGGTAATCGCCATTACGCTCCATGGACAGATCAATGGTGAAGGCCTCCGGCAGATAGCAGCTGGCAAGCATTACCGGCAGGCACAGAACGATCAGAACCTGTCGGCATATCGACCATGTTTGACGCGCGAAACGCTTTGGCATTACGACAAGGCTAATACGCTCAGGGCCAGACGGATGGCGGGCCGGATTACTGTTCATCTTGAAGGTTCCGATTCTCTTGACCATGGCATCAACAGTGCCTGTCTGCCGACCAAGCGTCAACTTATACAAGCCCCTGTCCGAAGGACGATATGGGGAAGCAAAGCAACTGCTTACAAGGCGTCGGGATACGCAAAATCCGGAAACGAAAAAAGGCAGCCTTTAGGGCTG
>NZ_DGMR01000009.1:165006-165289 GCF_002388495.1 Thalassospira sp. UBA4513 | reverse complement strand
ACCAGCTGAGCTAATCACCCTTTTGCAAACCGCGCTGTTCTGCGGAAGCGGGCGGAACTTACCATGGTTTCCCCAAAAAGCAATGCCAGTTTTGCATAAAAATGTAACTTCTATTTGAGGGCGGATTATCTTTGGCAAATGCTCAACCCAAGCCAACCAAAATAGCCTGATTTCCCCGTATTTTCAGGCACATGACACATGCGTCAAGCGGGTCTGAAACGCCAAACATGGGCTGGATGATTCGCAAGGATCGGGAAAACAAAAAAGGCAGCCTTTAGGGCTG
>NZ_DGMR01000009.1:144038-164834 GCF_002388495.1 Thalassospira sp. UBA4513 | reverse complement strand
CCGAAGCGGAGCGGAACATAGCATGGATTTTCCAAAAAGCAATGCCGGTGACGCAAGTCACCGGCATTTTTTAGCTGAACATCGTCAAACTTAGTTGACGGCGTCCTTAAGGCCTTTACCAGCCTTGAACTTCGGCTGTTTCGATGCCGGGATGTCGATTTCTTCACCGGTGCGCGGGTTGCGACCTTTTGAAGCAGCGCGAGCAGCGACAGCGAAGGTACCGAAACCAACCAGACGAACTTCGTCGCCGGATTTCAGAGAATCGGTGATGGAATCGAAAACAGCGTCTACTGCCTTGGCAGCGTCAGCTTTGGACAGATCAGCTTTAGCAGCTACACTTCCAACGAGATCGTTTTTATTCACTTCCTGGCCCCCTTGTTTGGACGTTCGGAGTTATGAGGAAATTTGGTTTGCCCCAAACCTGTTGCATGGGCAGTGTAAGCAGGTCGCCAACAGCTCGTCAATGCGAGAGACGCAGTTTTCTGCGGTTTTTGACGTTTTTTTCGATTTTTTGCGCTTTACACCAATCCCGACATGTTCCTTTGCCGATTCTTGGGCAAAGTTATCCACAGAAAAAGGGGGCCGACAGTGTCGGCCCCCTTGTTTTCTGCGCGTTCTGACGATCCTTAGTGAGTCGTCACACCGCCGATTTCCGATTCTTCGCCGTCCTTGGATTTGACAGCAACGTCATCAACCTCTTCTTCCCACTCGATCGGGACAAGCGGATTGACCAAGGCGTGGCTCAGAACTTCGTCAACATGCGACACCGGAATGATTTCCATGCCGCGTTTGACATTGTCCGGAATCTCTTCGAGATCCTTTTCGTTTTCCTGCGGGATCAGAACGGTTTTCACCCCGCCGCGCAACGCAGCCAAGAGCTTTTCTTTCAAACCGCCAATCGCAAGCACACGGCCACGCAGCGTAACTTCGCCGGTCATCGCAACGTCCTTGCGCACCGGGTTGCCGGTCAGAACCGAAACAACCGAGGTCACCATACCAACGCCGGCCGACGGGCCGTCTTTGGGGGTGGCACCTTCTGGCACGTGAACGTGGATATCCCGTTTCTGGAACAGGGTCGGCTTGATCCCGAAATCAACCGCACGCGAACGGACAAACGAGGTCGCCGCTTGGATTGATTCCGTCATGACTTCACCGAGTTTACCGGTGGTTTTCATGTTGCCCTTGCCCGGGACGGTAACAGACTCGATCTGAAGCAAATCACCACCGAACTCGGTATAGGCAAGACCGGTGACAACACCGACCTGATCTTCACCCTCGGTCTCGCCGAAGCGGAACTTGCGGATACCGGCATATTTACCAAGTGTCCGCGGGGTGACACGAACCGTTTTCAGGTTTTCAAGCATGATACGCTTGGTCGCCTTACGGGCCAGCTTGGCCAATTCACGTTCGAGGCTACGCACACCGGCTTCGCGGGTGTAATAGCGGATCAGATCACGAAGTGCCTCGTCCGAGATGCTCCATTCCCCCTTCTTCAGGCCGTTATCCTTGACCTGTTTGGGAATGAGGTGACGTTTGGCGATCTCGACTTTCTCGTCTTCGGTGTAACCGGAAATCCGGATGACTTCCATACGGTCAAGCAGCGGCTGCTGCATGCGAAGCGAGTTGGCCGTGGTGACAAACATCACATCCGAAAGATCGTAATCGACCTCGAGATAGTGATCGTTAAAGGTCGAGTTCTGTTCCGGATCCAATACCTCAAGCAGAGCCGAGGCCGGATCGCCTCGGAAGTCCGAACCCATCTTTTCAATCTCGTCGAGAAGGAAGAGCGGGTTGGAATATTTCGCCTTTTTCATGCCCTGGACAATCTTGCCCGGCATGGACCCGATATAGGTCCGGCGGTGACCGCGGATTTCGGATTCATCACGAACCCCACCGAGTGACATTCGCACAAAGCTACGCCCGGTCGCATTGGCCATTGATTTACCAAGCGAGGTCTTACCAACACCGGGAGGACCAACGAGGCAAAGGATCGGGCCTTTGACCTTTTTGGTACGCGCCTGAACCGCAAGATATTCAAGGATGCGTTCCTTGACCTTTTCCAGACCGTAATGCTCCTTGTCGAGCACCTTCTTGGCCTTTTTTAGGTCATGGGAAACTCGTGAACGCTTGTTCCACGGAATGGACACCATCCAGTCAAGATAGTTGCGCACCACGGTGGCTTCTGCCGACATCGGGCTCATATTGCGCAGTTTCTTGAGTTCTGCCTGTGCCTTTTCCTTGGCTTCCTTGGGCATTTTGGCCTTGTTCAGCTTCTCTTCGATTTCAGAAGCTTCATCCTTGCCATCTTCGCCCTCGCCCAGTTCCTTCTGAATGGCTTTGAGCTGTTCATTCAGATAGTACTCGCGCTGGGTTTTCTCCATCTGGCGTTTGACGCGGTTGCGGATCTTCTTTTCAACCTGCAACACGCCAATTTCGGATTCCATGAAGCCGAAAATACGTTCCAGACGATCGCCAACCAGCTTGGTTTCCAGCAATTCCTGCTTTTCGGAAATCTTGAGCGACAGGTGGGATGCCACCGTATCGGCAAGCTTGGCCGGTTCTTCGATCTGATTGACCGAAACCAGAACTTCAGGCGGAATTTTCTTGTTCAGCTTGATGTACTGTTCGAACTGGGTGACGACCGAACGGGCCAGCGCTTCGAGTTCGCTGTCATCCTCGTCACTGTCTTCACGCACCGAACCATAGGCCTGGAAGAATTCCGGGTTATCAACGTAGCCGGTAATTTCGGCACGTTTCCCGCCTTCAACCAATACCTTGACGGTTCCGTCCGGCAGCTTGAGAAGCTGCAAGACAGTTGCGACAGTACCAATTTCATAGAGATCTTCGACAGCCGGGTCATCGAGACCGGCGTCTTTCTGGGTGACAAGCAGGATCTGCTTGTCTTCGCGCATTACATCTTCGAGTGCACGCACCGATTTTTCACGTCCGACAAACAGCGGAACAATCATGTGCGGGAACACGACAATGTCACGCAACGGCAGCACCGGGTATATTTCGCCACGCGCCAATTCGACCATTATGTTCTTTCCCTACTCTGAGCCGTAACGCTGCTGTGCGGTCCTGCCATAGGCCCCGCCAGCAACGCGAACATGTTTTAGATAATCGTTAGATAATCCGGATTTCCCGCACCGCAATAGTTGCCGGTGCGGGAATTACGTTCAGGCAGTATTTTCAACACCTTCACGACGTTCTGCATGGATCAGCAACGGCTTTGCCTTTCCATTAACGACGTCAGCGTTGATGACGATTTCCTCGACACTTTCCATGGTCGGCAGATCGAACATGGTTTCAAGCAGGATGCCTTCCATGATCGAGCGCAAACCACGCGCACCGGTCTTGCGTTCAATTGCCTTGTCGGCAATCGCCTTGAGCGCATCCGTCTGGAAGGTGAGTTTCACGTCTTCCATATCGAACAGGCGCTGATACTGCTTGATCAGTGCGTTTTTCGGCTCGGTCAAAATCTGGACCAGAGCTTCGTTGTCGAGGTCTTCGAGCGTTGCCAGAACCGGCAGACGACCAATGAATTCCGGGATAAGACCGAACTTCAAAAGATCTTCCGGTTCGACTTCGCGCAGAACATCACCAGCACGGCGTTCATCAGGGCCACGGACATCGGCACCAAAGCCGATTGCGCTGCCCCTGCCACGCTGGGAAATCACCTTGTCTAGGCCAGCGAACGCGCCGCCGACGATGAACAGGATATTGGTGGTGTCGACCTGCAGGAATTCCTGTTGCGGATGTTTCCGACCGCCCTGCGGCGGAACGGAAGCAACAGTGCCTTCCATGATCTTGAGCAATGCCTGCTGCACGCCCTCGCCCGAGACGTCACGGGTGATGGACGGGTTGTCAGACTTGCGCGAAATCTTGTCGACTTCGTCGATATAGACGATGCCGCGCTGGGCCCGCTCGACATTGTAGTCAGCAGCCTGCAGCAGCTTGAGAATGATGTTTTCGACATCCTCACCCACATAACCGGCTTCGGTCAGGGTGGTGGCATCTGCCATGGTGAACGGCACATCAAGAATACGTGCCAGGGTCTGGGCCAGAAGCGTTTTACCGCAACCGGTCGGACCAACCAGCATGATGTTCGATTTTGCCAGCTCGATGTCTTCATTCTTGCTGGAATGGTGCAGGCGCTTGTAATGGTTGTGAACCGCGACCGAGAGAACTTTTTTCGCATGGCCCTGACCGATGACATAGTCATCAAGGACCTTGCAAATCTCTTGCGGAGAAGGCACCCCGTCTGCCGATTTGACGAGATGTGTTTTGTGCTCTTCGCGGATGATGTCCATGCAAAGCTCTACGCATTCATCACAGATGAACACGGTTGGACCGGCGATGAGCTTGCGAACCTCGTGCTGGCTCTTTCCACAGAAAGAACAGTACAGAGTGTTCTTGGAGTCCCCGCTATTCGATTTGCTCATACAAACCCCAATTACGTTTGACGTTATCTTTTATCGCCATGTTAGCCGGTAAACGATACCGATCTCAACGTTTAATCTGCGCTTTTCGGCTTTATGGCGTCATGTTTGATATGGGTTCGCTATCTTGGTTGCGAAACCCCTTGCATTAATCACCCAAACGTTCGGGCGGCCAGCAAGTTCCGAACAATAACGCCCAAGCCTGCACATACTCTTGTCTATGACTTAAAACTGCCATGAGGCAAGACATAAAAAAACGCCCCGGCCGATCACCGGGGCGTTTCCACCAATCACACCTGAGTGATCAGTCTTTCTTTTCATCGCTTTCCGGCTTCGGACGCGATGTAACGACCTCGTCGATCAGACCAAATTCCTTGGCCTGATCAGGGGTGAGGAAGTTATCACGTTCCATTGCGTCTTCGATGGTCTTGAGATCACGGCCGGTATGTTCGACATAGATCTCGTTAAGACGCTGACGCAGAGCCAGAATTTCACGGGCATGAATTTCGATGTCCGATGCCTGACCCTGGAAGCCGCCTGACGGCTGGTGGATCATGACGCGTGCATTGGGCAGGCAGTAACGCTTGCCTTTTGCACCGGCCATCAGAAGCAGCGAGCCCATGGATGCCGCCTGCCCCATGCACACCGTGGAGACATCGCAACGGATGTACTGCATGGTGTCATAGATGGCGAGACCCGAGGTCACAACACCGCCCGGTGAGTTGATGTAAAGCGAGATATCCTTATCCGGATTTTCCGATTCGAGATGCAGCAACTGCGCACAGATCAGTGACGACATACCGTCATGGACCTGACCGTTGATGAAAACGATGCGCTCCTTAAGAAGGCGCGAAAAGATGTCATAGGCACGCTCGCCACGGCTGGTCTGTTCAACGACCATCGGTACAAGCGAATTCATCCGTTCTTCAATCATCAACTGCAATCTCCCTGCATGATCCTAAACCGTGTCCGGCCGGATTACTTGTCTTCAGATTTGTCAGCAGCTTTTTTAGCGGCCGGCTTTTTGGCTGCAGCTTTCTTGGCCGGGGCTTTTTTAGCCGGAGCCTTTTTCTCTGCGTCCTTTTTCGCCGGTGCTTTCTTAGCAGCCGATTTCTTCTTCGGAGCTTCGTCTTCCTCTTCCGGCTTCAGAAGGTCTTCAACCGAAACGGTTTTTTCTTCTACCTTGGCGAGTTCGACGATGTAATCAACGACCTTGTCTTCATATACAGGGCCCTGAAGCGCCTGCAAGGCCTGCGGGTTATTTTTATAGAATTCGATAACCTGCTGTTCCTGACCCGGATATTTCTGGGCTTCGGCAACGAGGACCTTGTTGACGTCTTCCTGAGTGACCTGGATCTCATTCTCACGGCCGACTTCTGCAAGCAGAAGACCCAGAAGAACGCGACGTTCTGCGATTTCGCGGAACTCTTCGGTCAGCTCTTCTTCGGACTTGCCTTTGGTTTCGTCGTCTTCCTGTCCAGCTTCACGGGCCTGTTTGATCTGGCCAATGATGCCTTCGAGTTCGTTTTCAACGAGCGACTTCGGCAGTTCGAAGCTGTGGTTTTCAGCCAGCGCGTCAAGAAGCTGACGCTTCATTTTCTGACGGGAAACCGATTCGTATTCGCGGCCAAAGTCCTTGCGGATCGCTTCTTTAAGGGACTCAAGGCTGTCCTGACCGAGTTTCTTGGCCAGTTCATCATCCAGCTCAGCCGGTTTCTTTTCCTTGATTTCCTTAACGGTTACGTCGAACTCAGCGTCTTTGCCTGCGAGTTCGGCAGCACCGTAAGCTTCCGGGAACTTCACTTTGACGACGACTTCGTCACCAGCGTTCACACCGGTCAGCTGATCTTCGAAACCTTCGATGAAGGAACCCGAACCGAGTTCGAGTTCGTAATCTTCGGCTTTGCCGCCTTCGAACGCTTCACCGTCAATTTTGCCCAGGAAGTCGATAACAACAACGTCACCGGCTTTGGACTTGCGCTTACGCGCGAGCGGTGCGGTCGTACCCTGTGCGGATGCGATGCGCTCGAGGGTTTCGTTCACCTTGCTGTCGTCAAGTTCAACAACTTCACGGGTCAGCTTCAGCTTTTTGAAGTCCATTGCTTCGATGGCCGGGATGATTTCGACTGCGATGTCGAATTCCAGATCGCCGCCTTCATCGAATTTGGTGACTTCGATTTTCGGCTGAACAGCCGGGCGCAGGTCATTGTCGTTCAGAACCTTGCCGGTGTTTTCGTTGACAGCCGCTTCAAGGACTTCGCCCATGACGGCCTGGCCGTAACGCTGACGCAGGAGTTTCGCCGGAATCTTGCCTGGGCGGAAGCCCGGCAGGCGAACCTGATCCTTGATCTCGTCAAGTTTGGCGACGACTTTTTCTTCGATATGTGCGGCGGGCACGACGACTTTGAACTCGCGCGCCAGGCCTTCGTTTTTGGTTTCAGTAACCTGCATAGATAACTCTTTTGCTTGGTTCGAATAATGTCCGTTACGCGACGCAGTCCGGACGTCAGAAAGTCAATACGACTAAACGAATATGGTACCCGGTCAAATTTTCGGCCTGCTTATGGTACGGGTGAAGGGACTCGAACCCCCACGGATTGCTCCACTGGAACCTAAATCCAGCGCGTCTACCAGTTCCGCCACACCCGCACACAAGCATAGAAATCACTCCGGTCACACCGGAATGAGTGCGCCTTAATACAAACTTCGATCCCCTCATGCAAGCATCGCCTTTTCGACAAACGCAATCTTGTCGAAAATATCCATCAAACAGGGCCTAAATCGACGGCAATCAGCCGATTTCAGGTGACGCCCCCCTAGCGAAAATGACGTTTTACGGCACTGGAAACCGCGATTTTGCCCTGCCCGACGTAACTTTCGTGATTTTTTTCGATGGTCGAAAGGTCATAGAGATAGTTCACCATCATCCCGAATGACTGGTTCCAGCCATTTTCCTTGGCATTGCCGTTCCAGTTTAGCCGTTCTACCCGCGCACCGTTGCTCAGATGAAAATGTGCGACCGGATCAAAGGCGGTATCCATGCCGGGACGCTTGGCATTCAAAAGATACCATGCCGTCAGGTACTCGATATTTGCCCGCGTGCGCTCTGAAACGCCGTCCGGGCTGGTAGCAGGTGGTTTTGGGCCCAGCAAGTCATCGCAATCGGTCAAGGCGGCCTCAATCGCCTTGGGCAGGCCGGTCGCCTCACCCTTGGCCATGGTATCAAGCTGCCGATCCATCCAGCTGCGCAGTGCCGGTATCGGCGACAGGGTTGAAAACTGTTTGAGATGCGGCAGATCACGCTGCAATTGGGCGACCACCCGCTTGATCAGGAAATCGCCAAAGCTGATTCCTGCCAATCCGGCCTGCGCGTTCGAGATTGAATAGAAGATCGCCGTATCGGGCTTCGTGTCGCTTTTGGGCGCCTTTTCCGTGCCGCCCAAATCGTCATCCTTGCTTTCGATCAGCTCATCGACGTTGCCTGCAATGCCGTTCACAAGCGCGACTTCCACGAAAATAAGCGGCTCATCAGGCATCCCGGGATGGAAGAAGGCAAAACACCGACGGTCTGATGCCAGTCGACGTTTCAGATCATCCCAGCTTTGAATGGCGTGAACCGCCTCATAGGCGATCAGTTTTTCAAGCAGTGCGGCCGGTGAATTCCATGTGATGCGTTGGAGTTCCAGAAAGCCGATATCAAACCAGCTCGCCAGCAGTGTCTTGAGATCACGTTCCAGAATGGCAAGTCCCGGGGCCTCCTTGCGCCAACGCAAAAGATCGGCGCGCAGATCAACCAGGAACTTCACACCTTGTGGTAATGAATTGAATTCCTTGAGGATCAAACGGAATGGCGGCACCAGTGCGGCCCGCAGTTCGGTTTCAAGCAATGCCTGCTCTGCCAGATCATCAGCCGCCGTCCAATCGGCCATGACTGCCGCAACACGGTCACGGTCCACCCCGAATTCATTGACCAGAAGGTGCAGGAATTCACGTTTCCCTGCATCATCAAGGCGCAAGAAATCATGCCCAAGGGCGGCTGCGCGCGCACGGGCCGATACCGCCCCACCGCGCCTTGCCAGACAATCGGCGATCTGTTCGCGCCAACGGTCCTGGCGGGTCTGGCTTTCATCAAAACCAAGACCACGCACCACCGGGCTATCGCGCAGTTCGCGCCATGCGCCACGAAGATTATCAAGGGTTCTGTCGAGAAACGTCTGAGACATGCCTGTCTCCCACTCCGATATCAGAAGAACTTCAAATCGTTTCCTCAATGCGTGATGTTCTATCCCATCACGCCATACCGTTTTATATCGGGTGATTATACCGCAAGTGCCAGCGGCTGCGGCGACTTCTTATTCACCTTATTTCACATCATGCCTTTTTGCGCGACGCCAGCCACAGTTCGCGCAAGACAGCCGGAAGATGTTCCGGAATGTCTTCGGCAATCAGACCCGGGCCAATATCAGCGCCGCTTCGTGCATGAAGCCATACACCCATGCAGGCGGCGTCAAAACTATCCATGCCCTGCGCCATCAAACCACCAATGATCCCTGCCAACACATCACCCGCCCCGGCGGTTGCCAGCCAAGGCACATCGACCGCACTGATGGCGGCCCGCCCGTCGGGGGCGGCAATCACCGTATCAGCCCCCTTGATCAGGACAGTCGCGCTGCAGCGTTTGGCCGCGGCCCGTGCCCGACAAAGCTTGTCACCTGTAATATCGGGAAACAGGCGGGCAAATTCGCCCTCATGCGGGGTCAGGACGGTCGGGCCTTGTACGGCAAAGCACAAGGTAGACGGATCTTCGGCGAAGCTTGTGAGTGCGTCAGCATCAAGCACCGTCGCTCGGCACAAATGCAAAAGTTTCAGAACAAGGGCACGGGTATCATCGCCAACCCCAAATCCCGGCCCAATGACAAAGGCGTTATGACGACAGTCATTCACAAGCGCATCAAACGCAGACATCGGGGCGGTCATGTTGCCCGGTGCATCTGATGCGTAGATCGGCAATGCTTGCGCATCTGCCACGATGGTCAGAAGCCCCACCCCGGATCGGCGTGCGGCACGCGCCACAAGGCGGGTTGCCCCGGTCATGGTAGCGCCGCCAAAGGCCAAAAGATGCCCGCGATGGTATTTGTGGCCTTCAAGCCCCGGCCAATGGATGCCAGCCCGCCACAAAACCGGATCGTTGCGCCAGCAGGCCGGCGCAATATCAAGTACTGTCTGATCGGTTATGCCGATGTCGCGCACGGCCAGTTCACCGCACATCAAACGCCCCGGCAAAAGATAATGTCCGGGCTTTGCCCGACAAAACGTCACGGTCAGGTCGGCCTTGACGGCGACACCCAGAACCATACCAGTATTGCCATCAACACCCGATGGCACATCGACCGCAACAACGCTGCACGGGCTTGAATTGATTGTGGTGACAAGTTCGGCGATATCGCCGGTGATGGCGCGCGCAAGTCCGGCCCCGAAAATACAGTCGACCACCAGATCCGCGCCGACAACAAGGGCGGGTGAAAGAAGCTCGGTCGCCCCTTCCCAGCGGGCGGCATGCAGGGCAGCGTCCCCTTTGAGGTCAGCAACATCGCCCATCAGCCCCAAACGCACCGACCAGCCTTCATCACGCAGAAGCTTGGCGATGGCAAAACCATCGCCGCCGTTGTTGCCGGGGCCACACAACACAGATACGGAACGCGGTGACCAGTGACGGATGATTTCCTCAAATACGGCGCGACCGGCATTTTGCATCAAAACGTCGCCGGGAATGCCGCCTTCGATCGTGCGGCGGTCTGCTTCGTACATCTGATCGGTTGTCAGGATTTCAAACATTTCACCCCGTCATCCTTGTCATGAACTTCCGGTCTGCGTTATGCATCAAGACAGCATTTAAAACAGGTCCAGTCGACTGTAGCCATTTAAATTTCACCCCACTATAGTGCAGCGAAATTCGCATGTCGGATCGTTGGCAGAAAGGCTGACCGTCAGACCGCAAAACTAAACTTTCCGCAGCAAGGCTTTGCCCGCATGCATGTAGTCGTCATGGGCGCCGGGGTCATCGGGACAACGGCGGCCTGGTATCTTTTGCAAAATGGTCATCAGGTTACGGTCGTTGATCGTCGGCATGCCAGTGCGCAGGAAACAAGCTTTGCCAATGGCGGTCAGATTTCTGCCTGTCACGCCACCCCATGGGCGAATGCATCCACCCCCAAACAAATCCTCGGCTGGCTTGGCCGGGAAGAAGCGCCGCTTCTGTTTCGGATGCGCTTTGACCCGCAGCTATTTTCATGGGGCTTGCGGTTCTTGCGCAACTGCACCGATGCGCGGGCCAGGATCAATCTGGAAAAGGCGCTTCGCGTTGCGATCTATAGCCGCGATTGCCTGCGCGCGCTTCGCGACGAGCTTGATCTTGAATACGATCATAGCACACGCGGTATTCTGCATATCTGCCGCACTGAGCAGGACATGGTCGCGGTCGAAAAGGCCACCGCCCAGATGCAGGAATACGGGCTTAAACGTCGACTTGTCTCGCCCCAAGAATGTCTTAACATCGAACCGGCCTTGCGTGATGCCACAGCACCGATCATTGGCGGCAGCTTTACCCCCGATGATGAAAGCGGTGATGCGCGTAAATTCACCGAATGTCTGAGCGAACATTGCATCGCCAAGGGTGCCGCATTCCACTTCAACACCAACATCACCGGCCTTGTGCACGATCAGGGAAAGATCACCTGTGTTCAAACTGACAAGGGTGACATCCATGCGGATGCCTTTCTGGTCTGTCTGGGCAGCTACAGCCCGCTGATGCTGGCCCCGCTTGGCATTAAACTGCCGATTTATCCGTGCAAGGGATACTCGATCAGCATCGATACCACAGGCTATTCCGGGGCACCCGAAACGGCCCTGATCGATGATAGCGTGAAAATGGTGTATTCGCGCCTCGGCACACACCTTCGAGTTGCAGGCACAGCGGAGCTTGATGGCTATAACCTTCGGATGTCGCTACGCCGCCAAAAACTTATCGTTGATAAAGCACTGGAATTATTCCCGAATTCAGGTGATCGCTCCAGCATCGATTTCTGGTCGGGTTTGCGGCCGGTAACGCCGGATTCTGCCCCTGTTCTTGGGGATACGAAGTATGCTAATCTATACCTTAATACGGGGCATGGGACGTTGGGTTGGACGATGAGTTGCGGATCAGCAAAAGCAGTCGCCGATCTCATCAGCGACAAGACCCCTGACATCTCTCTGACGGGGCTGGGTATCGACCGCTTTTAGCGGACGACCTGATTATTATGGGATCACGGGCTGACATGACCAGCAACACACCAATTGGTTCAACCAATGTGCCATTGGCCGACCAGGTTGTTCTGAACGCCCTGCCCTATGCCGCCGTCATTTGCGACCGCAACGGCATCGTCATGCAATGTAACGAGGCCATCGCGCGTTTGATCGGCGTTTCGCGTGATCGCATGCTTGGCCGCAAGGCCGGTTTCATTTCCAAAGGTCTGATGAGCGATATCGAAGATGTGTTTTCTTCGGGCCGGACTTGGCGCGGCGATATCATTCTGGTCGGTGCTGCCAAGGAAAGCCATGTCTGCGACCTTTCCATCGCGCCGCTTGAATACTGCCAGAACAATGAAACGCGCACCGCGGTGCTGATGACATTGCTTGAAAATGACCGTCAGGCACAGGCCGAACGTACCTTGATGGAGCAAAACCGCAATCAGTCGGATGCCAACGCGTCAAAATCCGACTTTATCGCCAATATGGGCCATGAATTGCGCACACCGCTTAATGCGATTATCGGCAACTCCGAACTGATTGCGCATGGGGTTCTTGGCGATCTGCCTGACGGGTATCGCGAATGCGGCCGCGACGTTTACGAGGCGGGCAAGCATCTGCTTGAACTGGTCAATAATGTTTTGGACGTGTCAAAGCTCTCGGCCGGTTCCATGACCTTGCAGCTTGAAGAGGCTGATCTTGGTTCGGTGATACGCGATGCCGCCCGGCTTGTCGGGGATGATATTTCGCGTCGCAGCCATCAATTGCAATTTGATCTGCCGGATCAGCCGGTATCGATGCTGTGTGACAAGCTGAAACTCAAACAGATCCTGATCAATATCCTGAGTAACGCGGCAAAATTCACGCCCGAACACGGCAAGATCCGCATCGGACTGACCACAACCGACGAAGACGTGAGTTTTGCGATCGAGGATAATGGTGTCGGCATGAGCCCGAATGACATTCCCCGTGCGCTGGCCCGATTCTCGCAGCTTCATCCATCCGGGGTGAAGGAAAGTGTCGGCACCGGTCTTGGCCTGCCGCTGGCCAAGCTTCTGGTCGAACTGCATGGCGGTCGACTTAGTATCGAAAGCGATCTTGGCAAGGGTACGACCGTGCGCATTACCCTGCCCCGGCCGTAACCTGATATCGTTAACTCTGTTTATCAAAAGACCCGCCCGGACATGTCCAAGGCGGGTCTTTTGATTTCAAGGCCTTACTGGGCCGCAGATTGATTGATCTGGTCGTGCCGCGCGATGACGTCCTTGGGCCAGCGGCTTTTGATGTAAGACAGGCTGGCAATGATTTCCTCGTCGCTTAGCACGCCCTCATATCCCTGCATGGCCGATTTATAATCGCCCCCGGCCATCGCCGCCGGTCCGTACTTGGTCAGTTCAAACAACACCTGATCGGGATGATGCCAGGTATGGCCGGTTTCGTCGTGGGGTGGCGCCGGAAGCAAACCGTCAGGACCGCGTTCACGCCAATTGGCTTCGCCCTCAAGTCTGGCACCATGGCAGGACGCACAATTTGCGTCATAGATTTTCTTGCCCCGCGCCACCAGTTGCAGATCATCAGGACGCAACGAGACATCCTGATCCGTGATCCCGTCCGGGCCAAAGAATGTGACGATGCCATACATAATCGCCGCACCGATAAGGGCGCCAAGCGCCATAACACCTTTATTCTTCAATGTGCTCTCTCATTCTTTTGGGTTTCGGGATCATACCTTGCGGGCGAGATCATTGATGATCGGGCAGTTCGGACGATCATCGCCGTGACAGGACTGCACCAGATCAGACAATGTATCGCGCAGGCTTTGAAGTTCGGCGATCTTGCGTTCGATCTCTGCCAGATGGGTTTTAGCAATTTCCTTTACATCGGAAGAGGCACGGTTGCGGTCCTCGTAAAGTGACAGCAACACCCGGCAGTCTTCGACCGAAAACCCCAGCCCGCGGGCACGTTGCAGAAACCGCAATTTGTGCAGATCGTTTTCATCATAGTCGCGATACCCGTTGGCCAGGCGCCCCGGCGAAACCAGACCGATATCCTCGTAATAACGGATGGTTTTCGCCGGAAGTCCACATTCAGTCGCGGCATCAGAAATGTTCATCGCCCTCTCCTATTTCCGGACTGTCCAGCGCCGCAATGTCAGCGAGTTACCAACAACCGAGACGGAGCTGAGCGCCATCGCCGCACCGGCAATCGCCGGGCTCAGAACACCGAATGCTGCCAACGGAACACCCACCACGTTATAGGCAAAGGCCCAGAACAGGTTCTGTGCGATCTTGCGACGGGTGGCGATCGAAATATCAATCGCGGCAGACACAAGTGCCGGATCAGACCGCATCAGGGTGATGCCAGCCGTTTCCATGGCAACATCGGTGCCACCGCCCATGGCAATACCGACATCGGCCGCGGCCAGTGCCGGGGCATCATTGATGCCGTCACCAACCATGGCGACATGACGGCCTTCCTTGCGGAGTTTTTCGACTTCACGTGCCTTGTCTTGCGGGCGAATACGACCTTCGCCGCGTTCCAGACCAAGTTCGCGTGCCACGTGGCTTGCGACATCCTGACTGTCACCCGACAACATGATCGATGAAATACCGCGTGCCTTCAGATCGGCAATCGCCTGTTTGGCACCTTCGCGAATGCGATCCTCAAGTGTCAGGTACCCTGCAAACTTGCCATCAATCGCAACCAGAATAACGGTTCTGCCTTCGCCTTCGTGCTTCTTGATGTCCTTTGCCAGATCCTGCGGCGGACCTGCAATATCAAGATCACTCAGCAAGGCTTCGCTGCCGATGGCGATCTTGTGCTTTTCAACATCGGCCATGACACCGGCACCGGTTTTGCCCTTGAAGTTATCGATATCAGGCAGCGACACACCTTCATCCTTGGCAATCGAGACAACTGCACGCGCCAGGGGATGTTCACTGGCGGCCTGAACGGCTGCTGTCAGGCGCAGCAACTCATTACGGTCAACACCCTCAACCGGGCAGATATCGCGCACGGTCGGCGTACCTTCCGTCAGGGTGCCGGTTTTATCAAAGATGACGGTATCGACATTATGGGCCTGTTCAAGCGCCTCGAAATTACGGATCAGGATGCCGTTGCGCGCAGCACTGCCGGTACCGGCCACCAGCGCAGTCGGCGTCGCCAGACCAAGCGCACAAGGACATGCAATCACCAACACGGAGACGGCGGCAACGATGGATGCCTCTGCGCCAAAGCCGGTAAACAACCAGGCGGCCAAGGTCAGCAGTGCAATGACAACCACAATCGGCACGAACACGGCCGATACCCGGTCGACAAGCTTCTGCACCGGCGCCTTGCCGGTCTGAGCCTTTTCAACCAGGCGAATGATGCGCGACAGCGTCGTATCATCGCCAACCGCACTGACTTCGATATCAAGACGTCCGGTGCCATTCACCGCGCCACCAACGACCGTATCGCCACTAACACGTGCCACGGGCCGGGTTTCCCCGGTGATCAGGCTTTCATCAAGTTCACTTTCACCGGCATGAACCTTGCCATCGACCGGCACACGTTCGCCCGGCAGGACGCGAACGATATCGCCGACCATAAGGCTTTCAATCGCAACATCCTGTTCGCCTTCGCCCGCGACCACCTTGCGCGCACGACGTGGACGCAGCGCCATCAACTCACGAATGGCCGCTGATGCCCCGCGTTTGGCGCGTTCTTCCATGATTTTACCCGCAAGGATCAGGGTAATGATCGCAGCCGATGCTTCGAAATAAAGATGGGTCTGCCCGGCATTGGCCGTCAGCATGTTATAGAGGCTGAGGAAATAGGCCGCCGATGTCCCGAGTGCGACCAGCACATCCATGTTGGCACTGCGATGGCGCAGGGCCGCATATGCCCCCTGATAGAAGCGCGCACCAATATAGAACTGAACCGGGGTCGCAAGTACAAGTTCAACCCATGCCGGCAGATGATAGGAAACACCAAGGTTCATCCAGACCATCTGCAAAACCAATGGTGCGGTCAGCAATGCCGATACCGCAAGAAGGATCAGGGATTTGTCCTGTTTCTTCTCGTTGCGTGCCGCTTCGTCTGCGTCACCGTCTTCGGATCCGGATTTGTTGCGTGACGTTGCGTGATAGCCGGCATCCTCAATCGCCTTGATCGCGATGGCATCGTTGACCTTGCCCGACAGGGCCGAGATATCGGCACGTTCCAGCGCGAAATTGACACTTGCCGTGGTGACGCCCGGCAATGCCGAAAGTGCCTTTTCAACCCGCAAGGCACAGTTCGCGCATGTCATGCCATCGACATCAAAGGAAAACTGCTGGGTCACGACGCTATAGCCTGAATCCGCGACTGCCTCGGCGATTTTGGATGTATCAAGCTTGCTGTCGTCAAAATGCACATTTGCGCTGTTAAGTGCAAAGTTCACGGTGACATCAGAAACACCATCGAGACCAGCAATGGCCTTTTCAACGCGGCCTGCGCAGTTTGCACAGGTCATGCCTTCGATCTCGAGGTTTACTTCGCTGGTATTGGCAGTCGGCTGCACGGATGCCCCACCGCCTGCTGCGGTATCGTACTCGTCTGTTCGGCGATCCATATCACGCACCTCAAAAAGGGGTTATTACAAGATATGGGGCACGATAGACCTTCCAGCAACTGGAAGGTCAAGATAAAAAAGCGATATGTAAAAATGCAGGGCTAACACTCTGATACCAAAAAGAAAGCCCCGGACATTGCCGGGGCCTTCTGAAAATTGTTTGTTGGCCGATGATCAGCCTTCCGGGTTTGGTTCCCCGGCTGCGCGGAACTGGATGTAGTTCGGCAGGCCCATCATGTCGATCAGGCGGATCTGCTGTTCCAGCCAATAGGCATGATCTTCTTCGCTGTCATCAAGCAGGGCGACCAGCATCTGACGGGTCTGGAAATCATCCTCTGCCTCGGCGATCTTGATCGCCTTTTTCAGAAGATTGATCACGTGATATTCGTGTTCGAGATCGTTTTTCATCATCTCGGGCACGGTTTTGCCGATCTTGATCGGTTCGCGCGATGCGGTATCGGGCACGCCTTCAAGGAACAGGATACGCTCGATCAGACGTTTTGCGTGTTCGAGTTCCTCATCCTTTTCGTGATGCATGCGCTCATAGAGCGAATGCAGGCCCCAATCGGCATACATTTCAGCATGTGTGTTGTACTGATCCGCCGCCGACAGTTCGGCAGTGAGCTGTTTGTTCAGCGCGGCGAGGACCTTTTTACTACCCTTCATGGCGTAATACTCCTGATCTGATTAGTCGCCGTCGCCTGAACGGCTCTGGATGTAGTTTGCAATCCCGACATTTTCGAGCTGCCATTCTTCGGTCTCAAGCCAATCAACGTGCTCTTCCTGTTCTTCCAGGAATTTCACAAGCAGATCGCGCGTCACAAAGTCTTCGGCCTTTTCACAGGCGGTGATGGCTTCGCGCAGAAGCGGCAGAGACGCCAACTCAAACTTCATGTCACAGCTGATGATCTCTTCGACATTTTCGCCGATCATCAGTTTGTTGAGGTTCTGGAGGTTGGGAAGACCTTCAAGAAACAGAATGCGCTCAATCGTGTCGTCAGCGCGTTTCATTTCCTTGATCGAGAGCTTGTACTCATACTCGCCCATTTCTTCCACGCCCCAGTCCCGCAGCATTCTGGCATGCAGGAAATACTGGTTAATCGCAGTCAACTGGTTGGTCAGAATGCGATTAAGATATGTGATGATCTTGGGATCACCTTTCATCATGGCTCTCCTGATGGTTGGGCTATGCAGATAGTGGGAATCCACCCGGCTTGTTTCAAGGAAAAAACGCGCCTTTGATTACCATTATCAATAATTTAGCCGATTTTATCGAAATAAGCCACTCGGGTTGAATGACTAAAAATCATTCGCACGGATTTCCCTGAGAATGAAAATCGGTTCGGCGAAATTGCCCTTCGCAAAGATCTTGTGCCCGGATGTTTTCGTACGACTCGCAACTGCCGTGCAATCGATTGAAGCAAAACATGAAGCAGCACTTTCACACCATTCGTTTCATCCTTGGTGATCAACTGACACCGTCGCTTTCAAGCCTGAAGGATGCAGATCCCAATCGGGACCTGATCGTCATGGCAGAGCCGCATGTTGAGGCCACCTATGTCCCCCATCACCGCCAAAAAATCGTGATGATCCTCTCTGCGATGCGCCACTTTGCCGAGGAATTGCGCGAAAACGGATTTCACGTCGCGTATTTTGACTATCAAAACCATCCGACAAAATCCTTCACCGATGCCCTGAAAGCCGCCCTTTCCGAGCACAACATCAAGGAAGTTATCGTCACCGAGCCCGGTGAATGGCGGGTCAAACATGAAATCGACAAATGGTCCGAAGACCTTGATATCTCGGTTGATGTGCGCGCCGACGACCGGTTCTTTGCCCCGCTTTCGGCATTTGCGGATTTTGCCAAGGACCGCAAGGAACTCCGGATGGAGTATTTCTATCGCGGTTTGCGGCGCGATACCGGCATTCTGATGGAACCCGATGGCAAGCCGGTTGGCGGGCAATGGAACTTTGATCACGACAATCGCAAAAGTCTGCCCGATGATGTGACGCCCCCATCACCAAAGACCTTTGCGCCCGACAAGATCACGCAGGGCTTGCTTGATCGCGTTTGCGATGATTTTCCCGATGCGCTGGGGGATATTGCGTCATTTGGCTGGCCGGTCACCCGCAAGGATGCGCTTGCGGCACTTGATCATTTCATCAAGCATCGCTTGGCGCAGTTTGGCGATTATCAGGATGCGATGACGGTCAAAAGTGCCACCCTTTATCATTCCCTGATCAGCCCATGCCTCAATACCGGGCTGTTGTTGCCTGATGAAGTCTGCCGGGCGGCCGAGAAGGCCTATCTTGAGGGCAAGGCGCCACTGAACGCGGTCGAGGGGTTTATTCGCCAGATCCTTGGCTGGCGGGAATATGTCCGTGGGCTTTACTGGTATCTTGGCCCGGACTACGGCAGCGGCAATCATTTTGATGCCAAACGCCACCTGCCCAGGTTTTTCTGGGATGGCGATGTGCCGATGAATTGCCTGAAGCAAGCGATTGGCGAAACGCTTGAAAATGCCTATGCCCATCACATTCAGCGTTTGATGGTGATTGGCAATTTTTCCCTGCTGGCTGGGCTTGATCCCAAAGAAGTCTGCGACTGGTATCTGGCGGTCTATATCGATGCGTTCGAATGGGTTGAGCTTCCCAACACCTTTGGCATGGCGCTTTATGCCGATGGCGGCAAGATGGCATCAAAGCCCTATGCCGCCAGTGGCAAGTATATCGACCGCATGTCGGATTACTGTAAGGACTGCCAGTACAACCCGCGCAACAATACCGGCACGGATGCCTGTCCGTTCAACGCGCTTTATTGGCATTTCATGGATCGCAACGCCGATAAGCTTGGCAACAATCCGCGCCTTGGCATGCCATACCGCAACTGGGCCCGCATGAAGGACGACAAAAAGCGTGATTTGATCGCACAGGCCGACGCGTTCTTAAGCAAACTTGATGATGGCAAGTTTGATACCGGATCAGAACAAGGTAGCCTTTTCTGAGGCTTAGAAATCAAACGTAATCTGTTGATCGGATTTATCGCGCCCGGCCGGTGGTCGTTTCTGTTTAAATGTTCGGCTGCCATGCTGCTTGACGATTTGCTGTGCCCGATCGCGGAAATCATCGTTTTTGCGAATGGCCCAGATGTTGGTACGCGCATGTCGGGCGGCGGCCATGTGATCGATAATCGGGGCTGGATAATGTTTTCCGATCTCAACGCCCAGATCAATCTGTTCAATCGGGGCAAGACGCCAGGGTTCGTGAATGAACGCGTCCGGCACGTCACGCAGTTCCGGCACCCAACGGCGGATGAACGCACCGTCGGGGTCCTGATCATTGGATTGTTTGACCGGGTTATAGATGCGTGGCGTGTTGATCCCGGTCGTGCCTGATTGCATCTGGATCTGCGGGTAATGAATGCCCGGTTCGTAATCGACAAATTGCCGTGCAAGATGCAAGGCGGGTTCGCTCCAATGTTGCCAAAGCTGATAGCTGACGAAGGCTGTCAGCATCGCGCGCATTCTGAAATTGATCCAGCCAGTGTGATCAAGCGCGCGCATGCAGGCATCAATAAACGGAAATCCGGTTTTGCCCGCTTTCCACGCCAGAAGTCCCGGATCATCGGGATGATCGGGCCGTAACCCGTCATAGGCCGGATGCAGGTTTTCGATCTCGATCCCCGGTGTGGTTTCAAGCTTCTGGACGAAATGACAATGCCAGTGCAGCCGGCTTTCATACGCCTTTAGCGCCGAAAGAAATCCTTTGGAGCGATCTGTTGCAGGCATGGCATGGATATCGCGCCGTCTTTCACGCACAGCATGAATGATTTCGCGCAAGGATACTGTGCCATAGGCAATATGCGGGCTTAGCCGTGAACAGCTATCGAACGCGGTTCGGGGCGATGACATTTCGCGGTGATATCGCTGCCCGCGATAGCCAAGGAAACTGTCAAGCAGCCGCATCCCCGCACGTCGTCCACCACCCTGCGGGTCATTGCAAGGTGCGGAAAGGTGTGCCACCGGATGTTGCGGAATTGTACCGGGATCAAGATCAACAGCAGGTGTTTGAAACCGCACCTGCCCGGTCGGTGGGCTGGCAAAAAATACCTGCCATGCCCCGTGCCAGTGATCGCGATCAAGCCTGCCACGAATGACGGCAAACTGCCGATGTTCTTGGAATGCAATGCCCTTCTGGCGCGCCCAATCCGAGACGGCCAGATCACGTTTGAACGTCCAGAGATTGCCGGTTTCTTCGTGTGCATGAATGGCGCGGATATCAAATGTGTCAGCAAACCCGGCCAAGACATCAACAACATTGCCAACCCGCACGGTAAGAAATTGACCAAGCGCACGGGCATCAGACGCCAGTTCATCAAGCGACGCGCGGATAAACTGCCAATGCCGCGCGGATGTGTCTGGCAGCCGCCAATAGTCGGGCTCGACGACATAAAGCAACACAACAGGATATCCG
>NZ_DGMR01000009.1:116549-143836 GCF_002388495.1 Thalassospira sp. UBA4513 | reverse complement strand
GCATGCAAACGGAACTCGCAATCACAAGAACATTGCTTCCATACGCTGCGTGACTTTGTCCGGATTGGTTTAGCCCAGAAACACAAAAAGCCGGACTTGTGTCCGGCTTCCGCATTGGCAATCCCGATTGACGGGTGCCTATATGGTGCGAGCGTTATGCAATCGCGTCACGTGCTGCTTTACGAGCAACGTCTTTGATCTGCCACTGGGAAATCCCGACATCATCAAGATCGCGCTTATCAAGGCCGTAAAGTTCATTCGCGACCGAGCGTGCATAGGCCCAACGGCGAACAGCAACAAGAATACTGGACAGGAACATGTTGAACCTCCTTGGGTTACAATTTTGAATGCTGCCTTGGAGGTAACCTCCAACTGTCTGGCGCATTCATCAGCTTGCTTCGCGTTGCAATATGTCGAAATTCCACTTGATCCTCAACCACCAAAAAATGCATATCATCTGTGCCATTCATTCACAGATAAACACACATGAACAAATCATACCCGACAATTCGTGGCTGATAAGGGCATTAAGTATGATGTTTTGAGTTGAATTACACCTGAACGCGCTTAGTGCATCGCAGCATTTTCGCTGACTTCTCAGGTCAAAACGCCCTGTCCTAGGGGTTGCCCTCTGCGACCTTGGCAAACGGCAAAGATGATTGAAGGGCATGGACGGTAAGCGGCGCGGCAACGCCTTTGACCGCGAAGTCACCACAGCAAACCGTCGGCTCGGTGATGTGGCTTGCCAGAACATCTGACATCAACAAGGGTGTGCCGATCTGTTTGGTCAGGCTTTCCAAACGGGCCGTCCGGTTTACCGCCACCCCCATCACGGTGAAATCCAGTCGGTGGGTACCACCAACGTTGCCATAGACCACTTCGCCGTAATGAAGCCCGACGCCAAAGCGAAGGATTGGCAACCCTTCTTTCAAACGTTTCCGGTTCACATTTTCCAGATCGGCCAAGGCGGCCTCGGCCGCACGCACCGCGTTTTCACAGACAGTTTCGGCGGATTGATTGTTTTCCTGGGCAAAGACAATCAGCATGGCATCGCCGACAAAACGCAAAATCTCGCCCCCATGGGCGCGCACCGCACGTTCAACCGTTTCAAAATAGACATTAAGACTGTCAAGCAGCTGCTCGACCGACAGCGTTTCGGTCATCACCGTGAAATCGCGCACGTCACTGAACCAAAGGGCTGCACGAATGGTTTCACCGTCGCCGCGACGAATATGACCATGCATGACCCGCGCGCCGGTGCGTTCGCCTAGATAGGTATCAAGCAACGAATGTTCGATCCGTTTGGTCACATGCAGTTCAAGCACCCCGCCAACGTGATCCAGCAATCCTTCGAAACAGGCGAGTTCAGTGTCATCGAAACCATTGGGCTGATCTGTCGCGATGGTCATCACGCACCAGCGTCCACCACTGAACCGAATGCGGGTACAATAATAGTCGGTCAACCCCATGCCGATCAGTTCGCCGACAAGCGGGTGATGATCGGCCGGATTGACCCTGGCAAGGTGAATGCGCACTGGGCCACCATGCAGGTTAACGTCTTCGACCGGACTTCCGATGTAAGAACCGCTTTCATGAATGCCGTGGGTGGCTTCCCACAGACGGGCCCCGTGTTCGCGATCCCAAAGAAACGACCAGACGGCAACTTGCGGATGGAGCGCCTCCATCGAGCAGCGCATGCGCGCAATATGAAATCCTTGGGCGTTGATCCGCGTCATCAGTTGGTCAAGGAAGGCATTTGCATCCTCGATCAGGCGACCTTCTTGGGCAATCCAGTCGATAACAGGTGCGCTATTCCACATGGTCGTCCTCTATTTCCCTGCTATCACATGATAATCGCGACCAAATTCAATGCACTTATTCCGATGCGTCACAGCTTTAATGCCGACAAACGCCCTAATTGTTTTTGCTGCTCTGCAATATATTACCGATGTATATTGCCAATTTTGTAACAAAGTGTTTCAGTTCGCAATCTGGAAACGCCCTGTTACAGTTTTGTGGATGCATTGTGCCCCTTCTCGCAGCATGTTGTCGCTGCAAATGGTTAAAAGCCAGGGAGGAAACCTAGATGTATCTGCGCAAAACCATCCTCGCCACTGGTGTGGCGTTTTCTGCACTCGCGACTGCTAACTTTGCTCATGCCGAGCCGACCGCTGAAGTTCTGCACTGGTGGACTTCGGGCGGCGAAGCAAAAGCTGTCGCATCCCTTAAAGAAGATTTCGAAGCCAATGGCGGCACCTGGGTTGATAGCCCGGTCGCTGGTGGTGCTGGCGATGCAGCCATGACCGTTCTGCGTTCGCGCGTTCTGTCGGGTGATGCACCGGCTGCTGTTCAGCTTAAAGGTCCGGCAATTCAGGAATGGGCCGAACAGGGTGCCCTTGCTGATCTCAATGACGTTGCCGCTGCTGAAGGTTGGGATGACGTTATCCCGGCTGCGATCCAGGACGTTATGAAATACGAAGGCGACTATGTTGCTGTTCCGGTAAACGTACACCGCGTTGACTGGATCTGGGCAAACCCGACCCTTCTGGCAAAAGTTGGTGCCGATTCCGCACCGACCACCTGGGACGAGTTCAACGCCCTTGCTGACAAACTTCAGGCTGCTGGCATCACGCCGGTTGCCCATGGTGGTCAGCCGTGGCAGGACGCAACCGTCTTTGAAACCGTCGTTCTTGGCCTTGGCGGCCCGGAATTCTTCCAGAGTGCTCTGGTTGATCTCGACGAAGACGCACTGAACTCCGACACCATGAAAGCGGTGTTTGACCAGATGCGCAAAATCCGCGGTTATGTCGATGCCGACTTCCCGGGTCGTGACTGGAACCTTGCAACTGCAATGGTCATGAATGGCGAAGCCGCCATGCAGATCATGGGTGACTGGGCAAAAGGCGAATTCCTTGCTGCTGGCAAAGTACCGGGCAAAGACTTCATCTGTGCAGCAACCCCGTCTGAAAACGGCTACCTGTTCAACGTTGACAGCTTTGCCATGTTCAACGTTTCGGGCGACGACAAGGTCGCTGGCCAGAAACTGCTTGCCGAACTGATTGTTGGCGAGAAGTTCCAGGAAACCTTCAACCTTCTCAAAGGTTCGATCCCGGCACGTTCAGGCGTTTCGCTTGATAAGTTCGACGATTGCGCCAAGAAGTCCGAAGCTGACCTTCAGGCCGCACAGGAAGCCGGTGGTTTCCTTCCGTCCATGGCACATGGCATGGCGCTTCGTGGCCACCTTGCAGGTGCGATCGTTGACGTCGTGACCGCACATTTCAACTCCGACATGTCGTCTGACGAAGCCGTCTCGCGTCTGGTCGAAGCTGTTGAACTGGCCAAAGACTAATCTCATCTGATCAGTACAATCTGAGATATGAGCAATTTGCAGGCCCCGGAATTTCCGGGGCCTGTTTCCCACTCATTTAACTTTTGAGGCAAAGGTTATGGGGGCTTCTCAAAGCACCGAAAGCAACCTGACGGCCAGCATCCAGCGTCATCTGTCCAAGATCGTTGTTGCACCGTCCTTTGCTGCGTCCCTGTTTTTTGTCTACGGGTTCATCCTGTGGACCGGCTATATGGCGTTTTCCAAGTCACGCATGCTTCCCGTCTGGGATTGGGCAGGGCTTCGGCAATATGAACGTCTGTGGCAGATGGAACGCTGGCATGTTGCCATTGAAAACCTGCTGATCTTTGGCGGTCTGTTTATCGCGACCTGCCTGATCATCGGGTGCCTTCTGGCAGTTCTTCTTGATCAGCGTATTCGCGCCGAAGGTGCGCTTCGTACGATCTTCCTTTATCCGATGGCCCTGTCCTTCATCGTGACGGGTACTGTCTGGAAATGGCTTCTTAATCCGGGCCTTGGCCTTGAAAGCATGATGCATGACCTCGGCTGGACGAGCTTCAAGTTCGACTGGCTGGTCAATTCGGACATGGCGATCTACACGGTTGTGATCGCAGCAGTCTGGCAGGCATCGGGCTTTGTCATGGCAATGTTCCTTGCGGCATTGCGCGGCGTCGATCAGGACATCATTCGCGCAGCCTATATGGACGGTGCCAGCCTGCCCCGGATCTATTTCGGTATCATCATTCCGTCGATCCGCCCGGTTTTCCTGAGTGCGATCGTCGTTCTGGCCCACCTTGCTGTTAAAAGCTTTGACCTTGTCATCGCGCTTACCGGTGGCGGCCCGGGCTATTCATCCGACCTTCCGGCAACCTTCATGTACACGATGGCCTTCCAGCGTAACCAGCTTGGTGTTGGTGCCGCCAGTGCCATGATGATGCTGGCAACCGTTATGGCGATCATTGTGCCGTATCTGTATTCCGAACTGCGCGGAGGCAAGAAAAATGGCTGATATTCAGACCTATAGCCACGATGCAGGCTGGAAACACACCCTTCTGCGCGGGTTGCTGTATCTTATTCTGATCCTGTTTGCGGCCTATTACCTTTTCCCGCTGATCGTCATGATTTCGACCTCGTTGAAATCGCTTGACGAAATTCGTGAAGGGTCGCTGATTTCACTGCCGCGCGTGGTGACGTTTGATGCATGGAACTATGCGTGGAACGAAGCCTGCGTTGGTGTCGAATGCACCGGGATCAAAATCTATTTCTGGAACTCGGTCAAAATGGCGATCCCCGCCGTTCTGATTTCGACCTTCCTTGGTGCGATCAACGGTTATGCGCTGACCAAGTGGCGGTTCAAGGGTGCAAACATCGTATTTGCCCTGCTGCTGTTTGGTTGCTTCATTCCGTTCCAGGTCGTTCTGCTGCCGATGTCACAGGTTCTTGGCAAACTTGGTCTTGCCAGCTCCACTCCGGGCCTTGTTCTGGTCCACGTGGTTTACGGCCTGTGCTTTACCACTCTGTTCTTCCGGAACTACTACGTTTCGATCCCGGACGAGCTGGTCAAGGCCGCCACCATTGACGGTGCCGGGTTCTTCACCATTTTCTGGCGCATTATTCTGCCGATCTCGACCCCGATCATCGTGGTTTCGGTCATCTGGCAGTTCACCCAGATCTGGAACGACTTCCTGTTCGGTGCTTCGTTCGCCTCTGGCGCAAACGCACCGATGACCGTCGCACTCAACAATATCGTCAACACCACGACCGGCGTGAAACAGTATAACGTTGATATGGCAGCAGCCCTGCTGACCGGCCTTCCGACGTTGCTGGTTTATGTTCTCGCTGGCAAATACTTCGTCCGCGGCCTGACCGCCGGCTCGGTGAAGGGATAAGCAAATGGCATCACTCACCCTCGATAAAGTTCGCAAGGCTTTTGGCCCTGTCGAAGTTCTCAAGGAAATCAATCTGGCGATTGACGATGGCGAGTTTCTCGTCCTTGTCGGTCCGTCCGGTTGCGGCAAATCGACCCTTCTGAACCTGATTGCAGGTCTGGAAACAGCCACCGACGGGGAAATCCGCATCGGGGATCGCGTTATCAACGACGTGCATCCCAAAGACCGTAACATCGCCATGGTGTTCCAGTCCTATGCGCTTTACCCGAACATGACTGTGCGCAAGAACATCACCTTTGGCCTCGAAATCCGTGGCGTTTCAAATCAGGAACGTGACAAGGCCGTTGCCGATGTTGCCAAACTGCTTCAGATCGAAGCACTTCTGGATCGCAAACCGTCCCAGCTTTCGGGTGGTCAGCGTCAGCGTGTGGCCATGGGCCGCGCGCTTGTCCGTGATCCGGATATCTTCCTGTTTGACGAACCGCTTTCCAACCTTGATGCGAAACTGCGTGTCGACATGCGGACCGAGATCAAGAAGCTGCATCAGCGTCTTGGCTCGACCATCGTTTATGTCACCCACGATCAGATCGAAGCCATGACCCTGGCCTCGCGCATCGCGGTGATGAAGGACGGTATCCTGCAGCAGTTCGATACGCCGCAGAACATCTATGAACGCCCCAACAACATGTTTGTTGCCGGCTTCATCGGATCGCCGTCGATGAACTTCATTGATGCGACCCTGACCGAGGACAACGGCAAGCTGGCCCTGACCATCCCGCGCGATGGCAACCCGATTGTCCTGCCGCTGTTTGAGGCACCGGAAAGCTATCGTGGTTATATCGGCAAGGATGTTGTGTTCGGCATTCGCCCCGAAGCCCTGACCCACAAACGTACCGGGTCGGACGAACCGGGCAGCCAGTATGTCAATTTCGACAGCAAGGTCGAAGTGATTGAACCGACCGGTGCCGACACGATGACCGTGATCGAAATCGCCGGTAAGGAAATCGTTGCGCGCGTCCGTCCGGACCGTCAACCGAAACCGGGCGAGAGCATGACGTTCTCGGCCGACATGTCTCAGATCAGTCTGTTTGACCCGGATACCGAGTTGCGGATCTGATCTGATTGGCGGGTGGTTCTGGGGGCCACCCGCCATTCTTCTTTTTGGGCCCTGCTCTGCCCTGCACTTGGCGGGATAGCCCTAAACCCTGCGTGGCAGGGACACGATCACTTCCAGACCTTTTCCCGGCATATTGCGCAATTCAATGCGCCCGTCATGGGCATCAATCACTGTTTTCACGATTGAAAGCCCAAGACCACTGCCCCCGGTGCTGCGCGCCCGCGATCCTTCGACACGATAAAACGGCAGGAATACCTTGTCCTGATGTTCGACCGGGATACCGGGCCCTTCGTCACGGATGGTGACCAAAACCGTATCCGCCGTTGCTTCCAAACTAACATTGGCCCGATGGCCGTATTTCAGGGCATTTTCAATCAGGTTGGTAAAGGCACGCTTTAACGTGCCAGGACGGCAAGACAACCGGATGCTGCGCTTGCCCTCAAAGGAATGGGCATCATCATTGCCGCCGAACACCGTATGGACCGAGCTGAACTGTAAGGGTTGTGGCCCGGCAAAGCTTACGGGGCGGCCAAGATCGGCGTAATCGTCACAGATGGCTTCAAGCACGGAAATGAAGTCAACCGTGCGTTCTTCCTCCTTGGCGATCCAGTCACCAAGGAAATCAAGCGCGTCATTCAGCAGACTGTCCATTTCATCAAGATCGCGCAAAACGGTCTCGCGCAGTTCATCATTTTCAATGAATTCGGCGCGCAGCCTTAACCGCGTGCTGGGCGTGCGCAAATCGTGCGAAATGGCGGCCAGCATCCGGGTGCGATCGCCCAGCATCCGTGAAATACGTTCGCGCAAATCGTTGTAAGCCGCGGCCATTGACCGCGCCTCTGTGGGCCCTCGTTCCTCGACCGGTGGGCCGCTGACATCATCAGCATGGTCAATGATCGCACGTGTCAGGCGCTTGAACGGGCCTGCCAACAAATCGGCAAGCCCGGCAAACACGACAAGAACCGCGCCCACCCCCATCAGGAACATCAGAAAGACCAGCGACGGGGACGAATAATTCGCCCACAACTCGTTATGGTGCACCAGAATGCGCTTGCCCGACGGCATCATGATTTCCACCTGTGCCTCGAGGCCAAGACGCGCGATTTCACGCGACAATTCGGCAAAGAACAGGCTGGGATTTTCGGTGGCCTCGATCGTGGCGCGCTGTTCGGCACTCAAACGACCGCGTTCGAAATGCACCTTGACCGAGGTCGGCCAACCGGTATTGGCCAGTCGGACCGGCATGGCGATGTGCTGTGCGGGTCTGGAAAACAGTAACAAGGTCCCGACATCATCGGATGGCAGGATGCGCATCGTCATGCCATCGCGCGCAGCAATATCGATGATGTTTTCTTCAAATTCGGGGTTTTCGGCGATCCGTACCAGTTCGCGAATGGTAAAGCCCAGCGTATAGGCCCGACCAATGCGTTCGTCCCGCTCGATAACATAATAGGATGCCATGGCACTGAGGGCTGCAATGATCAGCCCGCCCAGCATCATCAAAAGAAAGATACGCCCGCCCAGCGTGCGCGGCTTGTAGCGGCGCATATAGTTGCTGAATTTTGCGAACATATCGGCCATGGGTCGGCCTAAATCGTTTGGGTGTCGGCGCAGAACTGATAGCCGATGCCGCGCACTGTCTTGATCAGTTTCGGGTTCTTGGCGTCTTTTTCGATTTTGCGGCGCAGGCGGCTGATCTGGATATCGATACTGCGATCAAACGGCAGCGAGCTTTGTCCGCGCACAATATCAACAAGCTGCTCACGCGACAGCGCCCGCTTGTTGTTTTTGACCAGAGCCAGAAGCAACGAAAACTCGCCGGTCGACAAATGCACGGCAACATTATCAGCATCGCGTAATTCGCGTGATCCGATATCAAGCGTCCATTCACCGAAAATGATCTTGTGCGCCGGGGCGACTTCGTTATCAGACGGCCCAACCGCCCCCGTTTCAAAGCGCCGGAACACCGCACGGATACGGGCCAGCAATTCACGCGGATTAAACGGCTTGGTCAGGTAATCATCTGCACCAAGTTCAAGGCCAAGAATACGATCGGTATCCTCGCCCACCGCGGTCAGCATGACAATCGGCACCTTGGAGGTCCGTCGAACATCCCGGCACAGCGCAAAGCCGTCCTCGCCCGGCAACATGATATCAAGAATCACCAGATCGATTTTCCAGTCGCGCAGTGCACGATGCATTTCATTGCCGTCGGACACGGTGGTAATGCGAAAACCGTGTTGTAACAGGAACTTCTTCAAAAGCTTCTGGATTTCCTGGTCGTCATCAACGACCAGAATATGTGGTTCACGTCGCGTCGTCAGTGTCCCGAACTCCCCTGATATTCATCGGCCATGTCCCCGACCGCGGCGGGAGTTTAGTCGATATCGCCACCGGTTTGAACCGTTTTCCATCTGGCGTTTAAAAAGGAAAAAGCCGGGCAATGCCCGGCTTCCCCATATCCAGTAATCAGGGCTGTAATCGGGTTACTTCAGGTCATAAACCTTGGTGCTACCAGATACTTCCGATGCCACCACCAGCATTGCGTTGCCGGTCGGGCTGTCCTTGGCATCAACAAACTGCAGGCCTTCGGGGGCCAGTTCACCGGCAGTATCATTTTCCGGATTGCCTGAGAAACGACGATCACTGTGATAGGTGACGAATTGCGGGTTGGTCGGGTTGGTCAGGTCATAGACCATGAAGCCGCCCTGACGTTCCAGCCCGATAAAGGCATAGGGCGTGCCATTGACATAGCCACTTGCAATGCCTTCTGGCTCCGGGCCCTTGTCATCGGAGCGGTTGTCACGGCTGTAGTTTTCAGTATCCGAGGAATTGAAAACATTGGGATAGTTCGCCGCCAGGATCTGCTCAAACGCATCACCACTGTCAAAGACCATTTCACCGTCCGCATCCAGCACCGAGAACGACCGTGCGCCATAGCTATAGATGACATCGAAATCGCCATCACCATCAACGTCGCCCTGCGCGGTTGTGGTCTTCAAACGACCAAGATTTTCATCCTTTTGCAGGGTGCTTGCGGTTGGGAAGGCCACCGGATCAAGCGTCAGTTTGCCAACGCGGGTTTCCTCGCTGTAGCCGTCATAGTCGCGTGAATCGCCTTCGTTGGCGATCAGGACCCATTCCTTGCCATCAATATTGATTGCATCGATGGTGTCAGGCATGAACATGCCCATCACCGGCCAAGTGCGGATATTGATCTTGCCGTCCTTGTCGCTGGCATCAAAGGCATGAACCGAATGATCCTTGAAGCCAAGACCGGCGACGTTTTTGATGGTTGCAGTTTCGATATCGATAATCGCAATCGCGTTGTTTTCCTGCAACGACACATAGGCTGTTTTGCTGTCCTTGGAGACGGCGATATATTCCGGCTCCACATCCTGTGCCACGCTTGAAGCACCCGGATTGGACGTCCGCATGCCATAGGGCAGCTTGCCATCATTCAGGAACTTGAAATCAACCGTGCGGACGTCATCATCGGACAAGTTTTCTGCACCACCGGCCATGGAAATGATCGAAACACTACCTTCCGGATCATTGGTGAATGCGTCATTCGGCTCGCCTTCGTTTGCGACCAGAACATATTTCCCATCCGGGGAGAACTTGATCATGTCGGGCAGTGCGCCCACGGTGACCGCTGAAATAAACCCGCCATCGGTATCAAAGAAAACGGCCTGACCCGGTGCCTGCTTATCGGTATTTTCCACGGCCACGGCGACAACGCCATTTTTGATGGCAACACTGTTGGCACCCTTGCCCCAGGTGGAAAGATCAATCGCATCGATCTTGGTCAGTTCGGACGGATCAGACATATCAAGAATATCGACCACTTTGTCCGCGCCATTGACGACAAAGATGCGCTTTGACACCGGATCAAATGCCGGAATTTCCGCCGCACTTTCATCTAGCATCCCGGTACGATATTCGCCCATCGGCACAATCGTGATCGGATGCGCACCCGCATTCATGACGTCACCCGCCATCTTGGTTTGGTTGGGTGCCGTGCCTGCACAGGCTGTCAGAAGCAACGAAACAGCGGCTGTCGCCATCAATGAAGAACGCATGTTTTCCCCTTGGAATAACCGTAATCAAAGCAGGCAGACTGCGTGTTTGTTGTAACGGTTTCATGACCCGGTCGTGACAGTTTCATAAATTTCTTATCGGTGGGACTGCTCCAATTCCGGTCTGGTTTCGTATCGAAACTATAACTTTAAACAATCCGTCGGGACTTGCCCCGCGACCCAGACAGGAGCCACACATGCCACGGATGTCAAACGTGAATATTGCGATCATTGGTGCCGGAATGGCGGGCCTAAAAGCGGCCAGCACGCTGCACCGCATTGGCATGAACGTAACGGTTTTTGAAAAAAGCCGCGGTCTTGGCGGGCGTCTGGCGTCACGGCGCACCGACTTTGGTCATTTCAATCATGGTGCGCAATATGTGACGGCGCGTGATCCGGGGTTTAATGCGTTTTTGCAAGAAGCAACCGAGTTTAACGCCGCCCAGAACTGGTCGCCCAACCTTCATCGCGGAACGTCCGCCCCCGCACAATCCGGTGCGGCACTTTCACCGATCGCGCGCCATGTCGGCAACCTTGCCGAAGAGCCCTGGTATCAGGGTGCGCCGCAGATGAACAAACTGATCCGCCCCCTGGTCGACACCTTCCCGATCCAGAAGCAACACCGTATTATCGGCATCGAGCCGAACGGCCCGCGCAGTTTTATGCTCCATGATGATCTGGACGGCACATACGGCCCGTTTGATGGTGTGATCGTTACCGCCCCTGCCCCGCAGACCGCCGATCTTTTGCGCCCGCTTGCCCCGCGCTATGCCCCGATTGACGAGGTTGTCATGGCTCCGTGCTGGGCGGTTATGGCCGCCTTTGAAACCCCGCTTCCGACCGGCTTTGACGCGATGCTGTATCCGAGCCCCGAAATCAGCTGGGCCGCGCGCAGCAGCCAGAACGATGACATGTTCCACCGTCGCACACCCGATCCGTGGGTGCTGCATGCCAGCCCGGAATGGTCACGTCAGCACCTTGAAGAAGACAAGGACCGCGTGATTGAAAAGCTGCTGGCTGCCCTTCGTGATGTCAGTGGTGTCAAACTGCCAGAACTTCATTCGGTTCAGGCCCATCGTTGGCGCTATGCGCGGACTGAATTGCCGCTTGGCAAAAGTCACCTTAATGGCATGAATGGCCGGGTGATTGCCGCAGGGGATTGGTGCCTTGGCGCACGGGTCGAGGCGGCTTGGCGCAGTGGCCGAACAGCGGCACATGCCATGGTCGAAGCACTGATCGGATAATCGACAAACTTGATCCGAACGCAGTGTCATGCCGAAAAATGCCAATGGACATCGTCACAGCAAATCAGATTTGCCGCAGAAAACCTGCGTGACATGCGCGCGGCCTTTTAACTGGCGGCGCAAATGGAAGGATTGCTGGGACGAGGTTCAGTATTGCTCTGACCGGTGCCGACGCCAGCGAAAGCAGCCTGCAAAAACCGACATGCAGAACCAAGTGTCATGATGTTTGACCAAAAAGACGAAGATCAGCCAACCTATGCCATCCTGCGCCAGCGCGTGATTGATCTGGCAACAGAGCGCGGGCCAGACAGAACGATATGCCCGTCCGAAGTTGCCAAAACCTTTGGCTCATACTGGCGGGATTTGATGCCGCGCGTGCATCAGGTCGCAGAGCAACTATGTACCGAGCGCAAACTGACATTTGAAAAGGGCGGCATCAGCCATGGCCAAAACCGCCCTTCGGGTCATTATCGATTGCGCATCGTCACCGATGATCAGGACGACTAAGCCAGCTTATGAGCCACGCAATGCATGCAGGCGTTTGATCAGACCGGCGGTCGATGCATCGCGGGCACCGGCATCTTCCTTGCCCTCGACCATCGGAAGCAATTCCTTGGCAAGTTGCTTGCCAAGTTCAACGCCCCACTGGTCATAGGAATTGACGTTCCAGATGATGCCCTGAACAAAGATTTTATGTTCATACATCGCGACCAACCGGCCAAGGGTGAACGGATCAAGCTGCTTATAGAGGATCATGGTGCTGGGCTTGTTGCCATCAAACACCTTTTGCGGTGCCAGCACATCAATCTCGGCCGGTGACAGGTCACTGCCAGAAAGCTCTTCGCGGACTTCGTCCTCGGTCTTGCCGCGCATCAATGCCTCTGACTGTGCAAGGCAGTTCGACACCAGCTTGTCATGATGGTTGGCCAACGGATGCAACGCATTGGCCGCCATAATGAAGTCAACCGGGATCAGCTCCGTGCCCTGATGTATCAGCTGATAAAATGCATGCTGGCCATTGGTGCCCGGTTCGCCCCAGATGATCGGGCCGGTTTCATAGGCAATCGGCTTGCCGTCACGGGTGACTGATTTGCCGTTGCTTTCCATATCGGCCTGCTGCAGATAGGCCGGCAGGCGTGACAGGTGCTGATCATAGGGCAGGATCGCCTGGCTCGATGCGCCCAGCACATTGCGATGCCACACCCCGATCAGACCAAGGATCATTGGAATGTTGGTTTCAATCGGGGCTGTTTTGAAATGGTTGTCCATTGACTGCGCACCGCGCAGCAATTCTTCGAACTTGTCATACCCGACGGCCAGAATGATCGGCAGACCGATTGCCGACCACAGGCTGTAACGTCCACCAACCCAGTCCCAGAAACCGAATGCGTTGTTGGTATCAATGCCAAATGCCGCGACCTTGTCCAGCGCAGTTGAGACGGCAACGAAATGCTTGGCAACGGCGGCTTCGTCTTTCAGCATGCCGACAAGCCAGTCACGCGCCGAATAAGCGTTGGTTAGCGTTTCGTCTGTGGTGAAGGTTTTGGATGCAATGATGAAAAGCGTCGTTTCCGCATCAAGGAATTTCAGCGTATCGACAATATGCGCGCCATCAACGTTCGACACAAAATGGCAGCGAATGCCATCGATGTGATATGGACGCAGCGCCTCGTTGACCATGACCGGGCCAAGGTCGGAGCCCCCAATACCGATATTGACCACATCGGTGATTTTCTTGCCGGTATGCCCCTTCCATTCACCAGAATGGACACGTGCTGCAAAGTCTTTCAGACGGCCAAGCACTTCCTTGACCGCAGGCATGACGTCTTCGCCGTCAACCTCGACCGGGCCGCCATCAAGATTGCGAAGTGCTGTATGCAAGACCGCGCGGTTTTCGGTGACATTGATCCGATCACCTTTAAACATCCGGTCGCGCCAGCCTTCAACATTGGCCGCCTTGGCAAGCTCGACCAGGGCCGCCATCACATCGTCGGTGATCAGGTTTTTGGAGTAATCAACAAACAGGTCATTGAGGGCCGCACTGTATCGTTCAAAGCGCGCAGGATCGTCGGCAAAGGCCTGACGCAGATTGAGTTTTTCGGAAACTTCCGCGCCCAGTTGATCGAGTTTATCCCAGCTTGCGGTCATTTTATCAGCAGACATACCACCCTCGGCCCATTCAAATTTATTCATAACAATGCGGTGCTATCGCCAACAGGCTAACACGCGTTTCAAACCATGTGTGGGACAGTTTGCAGCACGCGGCGGCAAGATTATGGCCGCCGCGTGATTTTTCATTTACGCCTGCGATCTTATCGGTTCGAAAGAAAGTCTTCGACTTCTTTTTCCGTCGGCAATGCGTTGATGGCACCACGTTTGGTTGCCGTGATCGCGCCCACCGCATTGGCAAAGCGGCACGCGGCTGCAAGTTTTTCTTCAGACCCCAGAAGTTCCGGATCCTTCAAAAGGCGCGACAGGAAGCCAGCCGTGCAGCCATCCCCTGCCCCGGTGGCATCGACCGCGGTGATTTCAAAGGACGGTACAAAGCCATCAAAGGCCGGCGTGATGTAACGCGATCCCTTGGGACCGTAGGTCACAATCATCGCGCGCCATTGATCACACCACAGATCCTTGATGCCTTCTTCAAGGTCATCCTTGCCGGAGACAAAGGTGATTTCCTCGTCCGACATCTTGACGACATCGGCCTGACTGATTGCAAGGCGCAGGATTTCACGTGCCTTTTCCGCACTCGGCCACAGCGGCAGGCGCAGGTTCGGGTCACACGAAATGATCGCGCCGTTTTCACGCGCGATCTTGATCGCCTCAAGCGTCGCCGCGCGTGGGTCATCATCAATCATGCAAAGCGTTCCGTAGTGGAACAGATCGGTTGATTTCAGCATGTCCTGATCAAGATCATCAATGCTGAGCAACATGTCGGCTGACGGGCTGCGATAGAATGAAAATTCGCGTTCCCCGTCGGCACGCAGGGAGACGAATGCAAGCCCGGTCAAGGCTTCCTTGGTCAGAACAATGCCCGATGTATCGACATTGTCGGCCTTAAGGGTATCGACCAGAAAATGGCCAAAGGCATCATCGCCGAGTTTACCGATAAAACCGGTTTCAATACCCAGACGCTGCAACCCCACAGCCGCATTGCCCGGTGCGCCCCCGGCCGCCTTGGCAAAGGCCGGCGCATCGGCAAGGCCGGTTCCGGTCACGGTCGGAACAAAATCAATCAGCAGTTCCCCAAGACAAACAGCTTTGGCTGTCATGACGTTTCTCCGTTCGAATTGTCCGCAAATTCGGCGGATCAATAGTATGTGGTCTGTGGGACCCACCGCCTTTTAAATCGATTCAACGCGTCAGACAAATGCTAATCGAACGCGGCGTCGCATTCGCCAGCATATCGGCTTTTCACATTCTTGCGCAAAAGGCTTGGCCCAAAAAGATTAGGACTTCAGTGCGAAAATCGCCCCGGATATAAAGTCGCGAAATCAAAACCAAACCACACTAGCAGACAACAGGGCATTTTCATGAGCACACTCGTCGCACGCAATCTGATGCAAAGTTTTGATCAAATTACCGACTATTGGTCGCCGAAGATCATTGGTGAAGTGAATGACCAATATCTCAAAATTGCAAAAGTAAAAGGCGAACTGGTCTGGCATGCCCATGACGAGGAAGACGAGCTTTTCCATATCGTCAAAGGAAGCCTGATCATCGAGTTCGAAGACCACAAGGTCGAACTGAGCGAAGGTGAATTTCTGACCATCCCCAAAGGGATCATGCACAACCCGATTGCCAAGGAAGAATGCTGGGTCCTGCTGATTGAAAGCAAATCGACCAAACACACTGGCAATGTTGTTACAGAAAAAACCAAAACCCTATCGCAGCAACTGTAACCTCAACGAAGTTGCTGCGACAGAGTGCCTGTGGCGGACGAATTACGTCTTCTGCAGGCCTTTGCCAAAGCCGACTTCACGTTGGCGTTCCAGTTCGGTCATCCAGCGTTCGAACATCGCATCACGCTCAAGCTGAATGGCGTAGTGGCGATGAAGGGCTGCGGTCAGGCGTCCTTCGCGGCCAAGAAGTTCATCGGCAAAGGCGATCATGACCGAGTTCGGCCAGGCAATCGGGCGCATTTCGCGGATGGTGGTAAAGATGCTGTCTTCATCACGGTCCGGCTCGCACTGTGCCATCAGGGTGATCATGGCGGCGGTCGAACGCGACACGCCCATATGACAATGCACCAGCAAATGCCCATCGCGACGATCCGCACGGCTTCCGATCAGGGTTTCGCCGTAAGCAAGGATGGCTTCGACATCGGTCTTGGTCGGGGCCGGACGGCCTTCCTTGTCCTCGATCACGTCATGGAAACGTAAAATAGTGCGTTCATGCGGGTCAAAGTTCGCGAATATGGTCGGATCTTCACGTTCGGGATCAAGGACCGACAGGACGTGGGTCACGCCATGGCTGCGATGGGTCGGCAGTTCGTCAATGCCACAGATGGTCAGGCGCGAAATAGCAATTGGTTTCATTTCCGTATCTCTTGTCTTCTTTTGTTTTTCTGAGTGTGGACCCTATCCGAGCACAGGAAAATGAAAAAACAAGGGCCAGTATCATGAAATAATACCGGCCCTCTAATTTTTTGATCTGAAACGTCAGATTACTTTGCGCGGTTAACCGCATGAATGTTCAGCATTTCCCACGCCATGGTCGCACCGGCGAGCGCTGTGATGTCCGAAACATCATAGGGCGGGGAAACTTCGACCACGTCACTGCCGATCAGGTTCACATGCCCCGCAAGACCGCGCAGGATCGACACGGCCTGATGGCTGGTCAAACCGCCCAGAACCGGCGTACCAGTGCCCGGCGCATAGCATGGATCCAGCCCATCAATGTCAAAGGTGATGTAGGCCGGGTTATTGCCAACCGTGGCCTTGATCTTTTCGACAATGGCATCAATCGACATCGACTGAACATCCGGGCCATAAAGGATATTGAACCCGTGGGTCGATTCATTGTGGGTGCGAATGCCGACCTGAATGGATTTTGACGGATTGACGATGCGCTTTTGGGCCGCGTGCCAGAACATGGTGCCGTGATCAATGCGATCACCGTCATCTTCCCAGGTATCGGAATGGGCATCAAACTGGATCAGCGAAATGCCATCACCGTACTTTTCGGCGTGTGCTTTCAGGATCGGATAGGTGATGAAGTGATCGCCACCGATTGTGAGCATCTTGGCACCGGACTGAACGATGTCACGTGCGTGATCTTCGATCATTTCCGGAAGCTTTTCCGGATGGCCCGGATCAATGACCATGTCGCCATAGTCAATCACCGCCATCTCGGCAAAGATATCACGGCCAGACGGGAAATGCGGTGCCCATGCAAGGTTGGTCGATGCACGACGCACCCCCTGCGGGCCCAGACGCGTGCCCGGTCGGCTTGATGTTGCAAGATCATAAGGAATACCGGTCACAGCAACATCAATCCCATTGAGATCGCGCGAATATCGGCGGCGCATGAAGGACAGCGCACCGGAATACATCGGCTCGCTGGTGTTCTGATGCACAGATTTTGCCGTAAAGGCGTTATCACCGCCCTTGGTGTCAATGACCCCGGTGCTGCTCATTTTTAAACCCTTCTCACTTCCCGTATCAAACCCGGACCATCTGCCTGCCAGCGGTCGACGGAGCTCTTACGCGTCGCCCAGTGCAATCCAGGTCGACTTGATTTCACAATATTTGTCCAGCGCATGCAGCGAACGGTCGCGACCGGTACCGGACTGTTTGTAACCACCAAACGGCATGGTGATTGATCCACCGTCCCAGCAATTGACCCATACAAGACCCGAACGCAGTTTCTTTGCGGTCATGTGTGCCTTGTTGATGTCGCGCGTCCAGACTGCTGCTGCCAGACCATATGGCGTATCATTTGCGGTCTGAACAGCCTCTTTCCAGTCCTTGACCGAAATAACCGACAGAACCGGGCCAAAGATTTCTTCTTTGGCAATCGTCATGTCGTTCTTGATGCCGTCAAACACGGTCGGTTCGACATAATACCCACCAGATTCGGTGCGAACCCGTTTACCACCGGTGCGAAGGACCCCGCCCTCGCTGGATCCTTTTTCGATATAGCCTAGAACACGGTTCATCTGGCTTTCATCGACAATCGCGCCCATCTGGCTTTGCGGATCAAGCGGATCACCCGGTTGCATTTTTGCACCCGCGGCGACCACTTTTTCAATGAACTCGTCTTTGATGCTTTCTTCGACAATCAGGCGCGAACCAGCCGTGCAGACCTCGCCCTGATTATAGAAGATACCGCCCGCTGCCGCCGCGGCAGCCGCATCCATGTCCGGGCAATCGGCCAGAACGATGTTCGGGCTTTTGCCGCCGCATTCCAGCCAGACACGTTTCATGTTCGACTGACCGGAATACTGCAAGAACAGCTTGCCGACTTCACCAGACCCGGTAAAGGTCACGCAATCAACATCTTCATGCAGGCCAAGCGCCTTGCCTGCCGTTGGGCCAAAGCCCGGAACGACGTTCAGAACACCTTCGGGAATACCGGCCTCAACCGCGATTTCGGCGACACGGAGTGCGGTCAGTGGTGACTGCTCAGCTGGTTTGAGGATGATCGAGTTCCCCATCGCCAGGGCCGGGCCAAGCTTCCAGACCGCCATCATCAGCGGGAAGTTCCACGGCACAACGGCGGCAACCACACCCAGCGGTTCACGGGTGATCATGCCGATTTCATTGGTGCCCGACGGGGAGATTTCGTCATAGATCTTGTCAATCGCCTCGGCGTACCAGCGGATGCACTTATAGGACAGCGGAATGTCATCACGCGCCGCAAGCGTGATCGGCTTGCCCATATCGAGGCTTTCGAGAAGTGCCAGTTCGGCGGCGTTCTTTTCAAGCAGATCGGCGAAATGCAGCATGATCGCCTTGCGTTTCGCAGGGGCGGCTTCCGACCAACTGCCTTTTTCAAACACCGCACGCGCCGATGCCGCCGCACGATTGACGTCTTCGACATCGCATTCGGCAACCTTGGTCAGCACCGACCCGTCACGCGGGCTGATGCAATCAAATGTCTTGCCGGATGCCGCATCGACATAGGCCCCGTTGATGAACGCCTTGTTGCGAATATCAAGGGCGGCGGCCTGCGCGGTCAGTTGTTCAAAATTCATCGGATTGGTCATCGCAAGTCTCCTGACGGATGGCGCGTTTGGATTTTTCAAAGTTGATCGTGGCACGTGGCATCTTGATAGGCACTGTGGCAGCACGATCTGTCATCAATATGACGGTGGCGTCGCCGCACTGACGACTTCACATTCCCCGTCACCCACATTTCGAAAACGATGTGGAATTTCCGCATTGAAGTAATAGGCATCACCGGGGCCAAGCACCTTGACCCGTTCGCCCACCGTGACTTCAAGCTTGCCACGCACGACAACACCGGCTTCCTCGCCCTTCTGGACAATCAGGTTGTTACCGGTATCCCCGCCCGCAGGGTATGTTTCATGTAGCACGCGCAAATTACGGTCCTTGCGCGATGCCCCGACAAGACGCATCGACATCGTCCCGTCAGACAGTTCGACAAGGTCTTCTTTCCTGAAAAAGATTTCTTCACCGGTATCAAGGTCGATTGTGAAGAAATCAATCAGGCTCATGGGAATGCCAGCCAGAACCTTGGCCAGGCTATCAACAGACGGGCTGACCCGGTTCTGTTCAATTGTCGAGATCGTGCTGTTGGTCACACCGGCCCGGCGGGCCAGTTCACGCTGCGACAGCCCGTACATGCTGCGCACCGCCTTCAGACGATCCCCTACCTTTTGCGACATTCCCGTCTTTTCCCTGTCAAACTTTATTGTTGTTTTATCTGGTCATACCGCGTCGAGATACCAGCGATATTCAAGCTGGGTGACTTCGGCAAAGAACTCGTCATATTCGGCACGACGGCAGATATCGAACACCTCGACAAAACGTTCGCCAAGGTATTCCTTGACGATGTCACCTTCGACAAAGCGATCGAGGGCCGAAATCATGCTGCGCGGAACAATGCGTCCGCCATGCTGTTCATAGCCGTTGCCAACTGTGGGCTCGCCCGGATCAAGTTTGTTCTTCATGCCGTGATGCATGCCCGCCAAAACACACGCCAGAACCAGATACGGGTTGGCATCGGCACCCGACACGCGGTGTTCGACACGGGCGGCCTTCGGGCTGCCAGCCGGAATACGAAGGGCGACAGTACGGTTGTTCAAACCCCAGTTCGGCGACATCGGCGCATAGGCCTTGTTCTGGAACCGGCGGAAGGAATTCGGGTTGGGTGCAAAGATCGCCATGCTTTCAAACATGCTTTCCTGCAGGCCACCAATCGCAAAGCGCAGATTGTCCGACACTTCCTCGTCACCCACCGGCGACAGAACGTTATTGTCATCCTTGTCGCGCAGCGACACATGAACATGCAGGCCATTGCCCGCCTGATCGGAATACGGTTTTGCCATGAAGGTCGCAGTCACGCCGTGATCCCAGGCAATCCCCTTAACCACGCGTTTAAGCTGCATGGCGTGATCTGCCGCCATCATCGGATCGGTCACGTGACCAAGATTGATTTCAAACTGCCCCGGGCCTGCTTCGGCAACGATGGTGTCGGCCGGGATGCCCTGACGGTTCAGTTCAGCAACCGCATCATGCAGGACTTTTTCAAAATCCTCGATCTGTTGCAGGCCATAAACCTGCACGCCATCAGACGCAATTCCACCACCAAGCGGCTGCGGCGGCAGTGGTGCGGCGGTTTCCTGGTTCTGATCGGCAAGATAGAATTCAAGTTCAAGTGCTACGGTCGGATAAAAACCATCGGCCGCCATGCGATCAACGACGCCCTGCAACACATTGCGCGGATCAGCAAAAAACTTGGTGCCGTCAAGGTTATACAGGCTCATCATCACCTGTGCGAGCGGCAGCTCGCCATAAGGCACACGGCAAAGGGTGCCCGGGATCGGTTTTGCCAGATTGTCCTGATCACCGCTCGACCAAAGAAGGCCTGTGCCTTCGGGGTTGTCACCCGTGATATCAACCAGGCACATCGAGCCCGGCAGCGTTACACCTTCGCTAAAGCTTTTAAGGAATTTCTGTTTGCTGATTCGCTTGCCGCGAAACACGCCGTTAATGTCGGGAATGAGCAACTCAACAAGTTCGACATCCGGATTTTCTTCAAAGAATCGTTGGGCTTCCGCCCTACTGTCTTCGACGAACGACTTGTTCATCGTCATATACTCCCAGAGAAGGCCTGTTATTAAACTGTAACGCATCGTGCCGCGCCGGATAGCCCCGGTCAAGCCCCTTCGTTCGATATATCGTGCAAATCATGCAATGCACAATTTTCTGGCGCGACAGGATGGTTCAGCAGCACAGACCACTCACATCGACCGCCAGGTAACAAAAACTGACCTTGAATTCCTCAAAAAGATTGTCGAAAAATCCTCTTGCAAAGGTGTTCGAAAAAACGAACACTAAGGTCAGATGTTCAACATATCGCACGAAAGCAGAGCAGCGCCGCTGTCAGGAGACGTTATGAATAATTTCGACAAAACCGCCTATTGGCAGGATATTGATCAGGCTCACCACATTCACCCGTTCACCGATACGGCGGACCTGAACAATCGTGGCACCCGCGTTATCACACGTGCCGAAGGCGTCTTTATCGAAGATTCCAACGGCAAACGCTATCTTGATGGCATGGCGGGCCTGTGGTGTGTCAATGTCGGCTACGGTCGCAAGGAACTTGCCGAAGCCGCCTACAAGCAGATGCTTGAACTGCCCTATTACAACAACTTCTTCCAGTGCGCGAACACCCCGGCGATCGAGCTTTCCAAAGTTCTTGCCGAAATCACGCCAGAAGGCCTGAACCACGTTTTCTACGCCAATTCCGGCTCGGAAGCGAACGACACGGTTGTCCGTATGGTGCACCAGTACTGGAACCTTAAGGGCAAACCGGAACGGACCACCATCATCAGCCGCAAGAACGCCTATCACGGCTCCACCGTTGCCGGTGCGTCGCTTGGCGGGATGTCGGGCATGCATTCGCAGGGCGGTGCGCTGGTGCGCGATATCGTTCATATCGACCAGCCATACTGGTACGGCGAAGGCGGCGATCACACCCCCGAGGAATTCGGCCTGATTGCAGCCCGCAAGCTTGAAGAAAAGATCAAGGAACTTGGTGCAGACCGCGTTGGTGCCTTTATCGGTGAACCGATCCAGGGTGCGGGTGGCGTGATCATTCCGCCGTCAACCTACTGGCCGGAAATTCAGCGTATCTGCAAAAAATACGACATCCTTCTGATTGCTGACGAAGTTATTTGCGGCTTTGGCCGAACCGGTGAATGGTTTGGCTCTGACACCTTTGGCATCAAGCCGGACCTCATGCCGATGGCAAAGGGCATGTCTTCGGGTTATTTGCCGATCTCGGCGGTTATGGTTGGCGATCGGGTTGCCGATGTGCTGATCAATGAATGCGGTGAATTCACCCACGGCTTCACCTATTCCGGTCATCCGGCATGTGCGGCGGTCGCACTTGAAAACATTCGTATCCTGCGCGAAGAAAAGATGGTCGAACGCGTCAAGGACGATATCGGCCCGTATTTCGCCAAGGCACTGAAAACCCTTGAAGACCATCCGCTGGTCGGTGCGGTTGAAACCGTCGGTCTGATTGCCGGTATGCCGCTGGTTGATGACAAGAAAACCCGCAAGATGTTCGACAAGCCGGGTACCGTTGGCACCATGTGCCGCGATGCCTGCGTTGCCAATGGCGTGATCATGCGTGCCTGTGGTGATCGCATGGTTCTGTCGCCGCCGCTTTGCATTACCAAGGAAGAAATCGACGAGCTGGTCAAACGGGCGCGTGCCGCCTTTGACGAGACCGCGAAGAAACTTGGCAAAATGTAATCCGGTTTCGATTACAGTAACTTATACAAATACCCGGCATGAGTTATCATTGCCGGGTATTTTGATTAAACAGATAACAAACCGCCCATCAAAGCCTGCCCCACAGGCACACCCTATCCCAACGCCCAAAAGAGCCCACCATGCTAAAACGTATCTATCAACCCGCCGCCTATCGCACCGACACCCTGCCTGACAGTTATTGGGTCGAAAGTGCATCGCCACTTCCTGCCTGTGAAACCCTGCCCAAAGAAGGTCATCTTAAAACCGATATCGCCATCATCGGTGGCGGTTATTGCGGCCTGTCGACGGCGCTGGAACTGGCAAAGAACGGCGCCAGTGTTGCGGTGTTTGATGCCGGTCGGTCCGGTTGGGGCGCATCGGGGCGCAATGGTGGTTTTTGCTGCATGGGTGGCAGTGGCAAGGGATTTGGCCAACTGGCAAAGAGTTTTGGCGAAGACGCGGTCAAACAGTTTGCCCGTCATCAACGCGATGCCATTGATCTGGTGGATCAACGCCTGAATGACTGGGACATTGATGCGGATCGTCATTCTGACGGCGAAGTCGTGCTTGCGCATAAGCCCAACCGCGTCGCCGAACTGGCCCATGAGGCACAGGAACTATCCCATTTCACAACCATCCCGACAGAACTGCTAAGCCGCGACGCATTGAAGGAACGCGGTCTTTGTGCGGCGGAAACGTATGGCGGTTTGCATGTTCAGGCCGGGTTTGGCATCAACCCGATGAAGTATCTTTCCGGCTTGCATGAACAATGCGTTCGTGCGGGTGTTCGGATATTCGAACAGGCAACCATCGAACGGTTTGAAGAAGATGGCGATATCTATCGCCTCTATGCTGGCAACACCCAAATCACGGCGGCAAAGATCGTCATCGCCACCAACGGATATAGTGCGGAAAACCTGCCCGACTGGATTGGCGGGCGCTTGATGCCGGTCTTTTCGGGTATTCTGATTACCCGTCCGCTTCGCGCGGATGAGCTGGAAAATCAAGGCTGGACCAGTGACCTGATGGCTTTTGACAGCCGCATCCTGCTGCATTATTTCCGCAAGCTACCGGATAATCGTTTTCTGTTTGGTGGACGCGGCGGGATTACCGCAACGCCCAAGGCCTTTGCCGCAGGCAAACAGGATCTGCTCGATAATTTCAAACGCATGTTCCCGGCCTGGCAGGATGTTGCCTTTACCCATCACTGGAACGGGCTTGCCTGCCTGTCGCAAAGCTGGCGGCCTTATATCGGGCGGGTTCCGGGTCATCACGATGTCTGGACCGCCCTTGCCTGGCATGGCAACGGGGTGGCAATGGCAAGTCTGGGTGGCAAGCTTTTGGCAGAACGGATGCTGGGCATCTGCGATGAGGAGGATCTGGGTGCTGTCTTGACGACACCGATGGATAAATTCCCGATGGCGTCATTGCGGCGTATGGCGCGTTCTATCGGCTATCGCTATTACGGCCTGCATGATCGGTTTGCCTGATCGATAATGCCATAGCAGGTGATCTGTTTGCGTTCGGACATAAAGTGACATATGTCATGTTCGAAAATCGCTTCGTCGTTTAAAGCGGTTCCAGTTGATGCGTAAAACAGGCCCCTTACCATGTCCGAAAAACAGCCAACCCTTGCCGAAATCAAGGAACGTCGCGAAATTGCCACGCGGCGTATCAAGGAAGATACCGGCATTGATACGGACATGATCAAGAACATCGTGCATGGCTTTTACGCCAAGGTGCGCGATGACGACCTGCTGGGTCCGGTGTTTGAAGAAAAGGTCGATAACTGGGACCATCATCTTGATCGCATGGTGATGTTCTGGTCCTCGGTCGCGCTGGCGACTGGCAACTATGACGGGCGCCCGATGCAAAAGCACTTGCCCCTTAAAATCACCCGCCATCATTTTGACCGCTGGCTGCAACTCTTTGCCCAAACCCTTTCGGAATATTGCGAAGAACCCGCCGCCCGACATTTCATGGAACGGGCCCTTCGCATCGCTTCAAGCTTTGAAGTCGGCATTGCCGCCCATAATGGCGTGATCCTGTCCAAGGGCGAACGCTATGACCCGGTATCAAGTTGGGAACCAAACTGATCCTGAAACGTTAGGCAATCAGATACACATAACCACGCCCGCTGAAAAACCGGGGGTTTGCTTTTTGTCGGCTAAGTTGACAAATTTAAATGATTACGATTTCATATGGTTATGAAGAATGCTGGAAGACTAGAAAAAAATAGCTCTGTTCGTGACGTCCATTGGACGCGCCGCAACGCGGCATCCGGCATTCTGACAATTGGATACATCTGGCCTGGAACACCCGCCCCAAAACGGTCGGGTGTGGTTCAGTGCGTTACCGCACCTGAACTGCCCGGTTCACCGATGGTCTTTAAGTCCGATTGCAAAGTAGATTTACGAAGCGACCTGAGACGACGAAACGGAGAGCCTGGACATGTGGTCGGTGATCACTCTTATTGTCATTTTACTGGTGGGTGCCATCGCCTACACCATCTATGGCCAACGCCATCACCTCGCCCCCAGCAAGGGCAAAAAGATCAATCTCGCAGAGCGGCCCAATAGCGCCCTTCTGATCGTTGACGTCCAGGAAGATTTCACCAGTTCGGACGGCAAGCATGCCTATCCGGCCGACATGGTCGATAAACTGATCTCTGCAATCAACAAACTGGTTGAAGCCGCAAACGCCAATGGAACGCCGGTGATCTCGATCCGCCAGACATTCCGCGGTTGGTACATCAACTTTCTCGTAAAGCTCCTGAATGAAGGTCGCGGCAGTCCCAAGTCCAAGGGCCTTGATCTTGATGAACGGATCAATGGCGATATCGACCATGATATCGTCAAGGCGCGCGCGGATGGCTTCAGCGAACCTGAACTTGACCGCGTTCTGGATCGTCAGAAAGTCGGCAAACTGATCATTGTCGGTCTGGACGGCGATTTCTGCGTCAAGGCAACCATGCAGGCAGCCCTTAACCGCGGGTATGACGTCTCTTTCAGCGACGCGACCACTTTGGCTTTGAACCCTAAAAAATGGGAACGCACCAAGGCACTTCTGACCGCACGCGGCGCATCCGATAATATGGACCAAGACACACAGGTCGTTAAGACCGATACAACGGATGCAGATCCATCTGGCGCCCGCACCCCTGACAGTACGCCCGATACGGGCAACCAGAATACCACGGTGCCCGACACCGGTGATCAGGACACCAGTGCCCGGAACAAAAAAGACAAAGATGAAGGACGCAAAATGGCTTAGCGCCTTTCAAAGCGCTAAGCACCTCACGTCACATCAGATCAAAGCTTGTCTCGGATCGAATACCACAGCATCGCGGCCACCAGCATCGGGAAGCGCAACATCTTCCCGCCCGGGAACACCGGAGTTTTGATATTGGCCATCACGTCAAACCGTTCCATGGTGCCGGAAACGGCGTCGGCCATGATCTGTCCGGCAAGGGTTGCCATCGCAACCCCATGCCCGGAATAGCCCGACGCGGTAAAGACGTTATCTTCGATCTTCTCAAAAAACGGCATACGGTTCATCGTGATCGCCAGCGTCCCACCCCAGCCATAATCAATCTTGACGTCTTTCAGCTGCGGATAGACTTCCAGCATATGCGGCGACACGAACGCCTTGATGTCACGCGGGAAATTATAGCCATAGGTTTCCCCGCCACCAAACAGCATGCGTTTATCCGCACTCAGCCGGTAGTAATTGATCACGAATTTTGAGTCCGCGACCGCGACATCATCGCGGATCAGTTCGCGCGCCAGATCATCGCCAAGCGGCTCGGTGGCAATGACGAAATTGTTGATCGGCATGACCCGCTTTGCCACCCGATCATCCAATGCATCAAGATACCCGTTGCAGCCAAGGATAAGCTTGTTAGCGCTAACAACGCCGCCATCCTTGGTTTTTACCGTGACCTTGCCCGCCTGATTTTCATATGACGTGACAACCGCGCCCTCGAAAATGCGTGCACCGGCGTTGCGTGCTGCATCGGCCAGACCAAGGGCGAAGTTCAGCGGATGCAAATGCCCCGCCCCTGTATCAAGCGACCCGCCATGATAAAATTCGGTGCCCAGCATCGCGCGCATTTCATCGCGATCAACAAACCGGATATCCTCATAGCCATATTCGGCCTGAAGCTTTTCGGCGTAGGCATGGGAATGTTCGACAAAGCGTGCACGGTGATCGGCATGCAAAATGCCCGGCTTCCAGTCGCACTGGATATTATGCTTGGCGATCAGGGCCTTGACGACATCCTTTGACTCTTCGGCGATACCCCAAAGCTTATGCGCATCGTCGCGCCCGACCATCTGCTCAAGTTCATCCTGTTCACGCCGCTGGCCGGACCCGACCTGCCCGCCATTACGCCCCGACGCGCCCCAGCCGACCCGGTGAGCTTCAAGCAGGATCACGTCATAGCCGCGCTCTGCCAGATGCAATGCGGATGACAGCCCGGTAAAGCCGCCACCAATGATGACAATGTCGCAGGTCTGATCCCCTTCAAGCTTGGCGAAGGGTGCGGTCGCATTCGCCGTCGCGGCGTAATAGGAATCAGGATATTGGCCTGCCTGGTCATTGGCGGTCAGCAAGTTCGGGGTGAACATGAGGAACCCTCATATTTGTAAATGGATGT
>NZ_DGMR01000009.1:96469-116347 GCF_002388495.1 Thalassospira sp. UBA4513 | reverse complement strand
AACGATTGCGTAAAGCAGCCAACAAAGCGTGATACCTGCGGCACTGGTTTTTGCTGTTGGCAGGCAATAGAACCTTGAGAATCAGCGTTTTAAGGTTTTTGACTAACTGCCTCGACCATGCGAAGGGCGGTTTTGGTGGCGGCACAGCCACCGCGCGCTGTGCAGCGCAAATCAGGATGCATCATATTGCCGATCTTCACCGTCTGATCGACCAACTCGTCATATTCCAGCACCGCATCAAACCCGGCCAGTACCGCCATCGCCGATGAAAAGGCATGCGACACCCCGGCCACATTGCGCGCATGACACGGGATTTCGACATCCCCGCCCACCGGGTCACAGACAAGCCCAAGGGTATTCATCAGACACATGCTGGCCGCATCAAAGCATTGCTTGGGCGTGCCGCCATAGGCCTGCGCCACCCCGGCAGCCGCCATTGCGGCAGACGCGCCGGTTTCCACCGAACACCCACCGCATTCGGCAGCAAATGTCCCGCGTGCAGCAAACACCGCCCCGATCAGCGCCATGGTTTGCAGCGCATCCGTCGCCCTATCAAGATCAATGCCATGACGGATCAGACCATACAGCGTGCCCGGCACAACACCGGCACTGCCCGCGGTTGGGGCCGCGCACACAAGCCCCCGGTTACTATCACGTTCCATGGCCGACAATGCACCGGCCATCGCATCCTGCAAAACCGGACCGCCAAGCCCAGCAGGCAGATTGGCATCACGCACGTTGCGCGCACGCAGTGTCAGGAAGCGCATGACATTGTCATCAGGCTTGGCATCAAACCCCTCGGCCACGACGCGCAGCATCAGTTCGCAGCGCTCGCGGAACAAAGCGCGGGTCGCATCGCGCGACAGGCCAAGGCGCTTTGCCTCCAACGCCAATGCTGCATCGGCGATGGATCCGCCTTCGGCGTCATCGGCAACGGCAATTACGTCGGCACTTTGCGAAAACAGATCATCGGTGGCACAGACCGGATATTGTGATGCGTCGGCAAAGCGCACATCCGTGATCCCGTTGCGGGCACGAAGTGCTGCCAGAAGGTCCGTATTCGGCAAGGCCTGTAGCGCGATTTCGACCCGTTCATGATCGGGTTCAACCGACACACCAAGCAGGCTATTTTCGCCCGACGTCATGTCAGTTGCCAACGCATCGGCATCTGCCACCGCTGCCGGTCCCCAGATAAATACAGTCGCGGTCTTGCCCGTCATGAACAGGCGTTCACCATTTCGACTGTCGATATAATACATCCCGCCACCGACCGAGGCACCTGTATACAGATCGGTGCGATCCGTGCCATCGGCGGTGACAACGCTAAGTTCCAAATCGACACGGTTGGGGTGGTTGTTGTTTTCAAGTTCGGTCACTTCGACCGCGAACTGGAAACCCTCCCCGCGCTCTACCCGCCCCAGAATGTCACGATAATCCGCATCGGTCAGTTTCGCCCCAGCAAGCCCTGCGGCAAAGTTTTCGTCCGAGCTTTGCGCAGCATAAACCGGCGCGAAAGAGCCGCGCGGATCAAAGCGGATGACCGCATTTTTAAGGGTTTCGCCATTGGCACAGGAAAGCTCACGCACGAGCTTTGCCATCATATAGGGGGCGGCACAATGCGAACTGGACGGCCCGCGCATGACGGGACCAATGACGGAATTAAGCAGGCTGATTTCTTGCATGGCGGTAATTCTTCGTTTTGGCTGTATGTCGCAAGGATTGCATACAATATGCCGGGATGATCGCGTGGCCTTGGCCCAAATGCAATCACCTTGTTCAACGATACCGATATTCTATTTGCCTGCCTGGGCCGCGATAACGCATCATGGGCAAGGTTTGATCAACGTCACCAAAAGGAAGGCTGAACGATATGCCATTAGCAATTTGCCTTATCAGCGGCAGCGTTCTGGGCACGGCTGCTGGGATAATTCTCGGCGTAATCACCAACAACCTTACTCCCAATATTGCCATTGGCATCGCTGTCGGCTGCGGTATTGGTGTTGCCATAGGTGCAAGCCTGCAACAGCGTGCAAATGGCAACAATAACGTCCCCATACAGCGTCGCGACCGGCCACGCGCCACATCGCGTCGTCATTGATCCTCAGTCGCGCACAAAAAAATCCCCTGACGAAATGCAGGAGATTTTCGTTGAAATCACAGAGCTTAACGCTGTTTGGTTTCCCATTCGGAATGCACGAAATACGGTGCGTTCGACGGTGCCAGCGGCGTTTTGCCACGAATGATGTCAGCCGCCTTTTCACCGATCATGATCGTCGGGGCATTGAGGTTGCCCGATGCGATGGTCGGCATGATCGAGCTGTCGACCACACGCAGACCTTCGACGCCATGGACGCGGGTTTTCTCGTCGACCACCGACATCTCATCACTGCCCATCTTGCACGAACAGGACGGGTGATAAGCACTTTCGGCGTGATCGGCGACAAAGGCGTCGATCTCTTCATCGGTCTGGATGTCCTTGCCCGGTGCAATTTCCGCCCCGCGCAGATCAGCAAAGGCTTCCTGGGCAAAGATTTCACGCGTCAGACGAACAGACGCCCGCATTTCTTCCCAGTCTTCCGGGTGGCTCATATAGTTCGGATCAATGATCGGGCGATCCTTGGGGTTGGCGGATGCCAGACGAACCGTGCCGCGCGATTTGGAACGCATCGGACCGACATGGGCCTGGAAGCCATCGCCTTCGGCCGCCTTGGAGCCGTTATAGTTAATCGCGGCTGGCAGGAAGTGATACTGAATGTCTGGGTGCTGCACGCCCGCCTTGGAACGGATAAAGCCGCCCGCCTCGAAATGGTTGCTGGCACCAAGACCGGTTTTGAACAAATACCATTCCGCCCCGATCTTAAGCTTGTTCCACCAATCGAGTTTGCTGTTCAGGCTGATGGGTTTGGTGCATTCCATCTGAACATAAAGCTCCAGATGGTCCTGAAGGTTTTCACCAACACCGGGCAGATCATGGACAACATCAATGCCATGTTCGCGCAGATGGGCTGCCGGACCAACACCCGAAAGCATCAAAAGCTTTGGCGAGTTGATCGAACCGGCCGAAATGATCACTTCACGATCAACAAGGGCGCGCTTGTTTTCGCCGTCATGGAAAAAGTCGAGGCCGATGGCACGTTTTCCTTCGAAAACAACACGTTGAGCAAAGGCCTTGTGATAAACAGTCAGGTTCGGGCGCTTCATCGCCGGATGCAGATAGGCGCGCGCGGTTGACCAGCGACGGCCCTTATAGACCGTCATATCCATGGTCCCGAGACCTTCCTGGCGATAGCCGTTCTGATCCGGGGTGAATTCATAGCCCGCCTGCTGACCGGCCTTGATCCATGCTTTGTGCAGGTCGTTCTGACAGGCACCGGTCGTCACATGCAGCGGACCATCACCGCCGTGATATTCATCGCCTTCGGTGTCTTCGTTGCGCGTATCGGCCTTGCGGAAATAAGGCAGGCAGCGTGCATAATCCCATTCCTTGAGGCTTGCGTCTTCTTCGGCCCAGCGATTGTAATCAAGGGCGTGACCACGGACATAGGCCATGCCGTTGACCGAACTTGAACCGCCATAAACGCGGCCACGCGGCGTTTCCATGCGGCGGTTGTTCAGGTTGGGCTGCGGCGTTGTCCAATAGGCCCAGTTATAGGTTTCCGACTGCATCGGATAGGACAGCGCTGTCGGCATATGGATGCGCCAGTCCCACCAGTGATCCTTCGGTCCGGCTTCGATCACCAGAACCTTAACCTCAGCATCTTCGGTCAGTCGGTTGGCAAGCACAGCCCCTGCCGAACCTGAACCGACAATCACATAATCATATTTTTCAGTGGTCGTTGGGGTCGTCATTTCTGATCCCTTGTTTGGTCGTGCTGTGTGGGCAGCCGGTGAGTGGTTGGCGACGTTGGTTGGTCAAAACCCCTTAGTAAGGGGCCTCAACATCGCCGGTTTCGACATAAACGGATTTGATGCGGGTGTAATATTCAATCGCCGCACGGCCGTTTTCGCGGCCAACGCCCGATTTCTTGACACCGCCAAACGGCATTTCGATCGGCGTGATGTTATAGGTGTTGATCCAGCAGGTGCCGGCCTCAAGCCGTGCGACCACGCGATGGCCACGCGACAGATCCTTGGTGAACACACCAGCCGCCAGACCGTATTCGGTGTCATTGGCGCGCTTGATCACTTCGTCTTCGTCGCTAAAGGTCAGGACAGACATTACCGGGCCAAAGATTTCCTCGCGCACGATGGTCATGTCATCGGTGCAGTCGGCAAACACGGTCGGTGCAACAAAAAGTCCGCCTTCTGGCATGCCTTCAGTGACGGCATGGCCGCCAAGAACGCATTTGGCACCCTCTGCTTTGCCCTTTTCGATATAGGACATGACCTGGTCATACTGGGCCTTGGTGACAATCGGGCCGACCTGAGTTTCAGGTTTTTCCGGATCGCCGAGAACAAGATCCCTGGAGCGTGCGATCAGCTTTTCGATGAATGCATCGGCAACGCTTTCATGGACAAACACACGCGTCCCGTTCGAGCAAATCTGACCCGATGAATAGAAGTTCGCCATCTGCGCACCGGAAACAGCGTTATCCAGATCGGCATCTTCGAACACGATCATCGGCGACTTGCCACCCAGTTCCATGGTAACGGCCTTCATGCCACCTGCGGCAACAGAGGCCACCTTGGCACCGGTTGCGGCCGATCCGGTCAGGGAAATCTTGTCAACGCCCGGATGTTCAACCAGTGCGGCACCGCTTTCGCGCGCGCCTTGTACGACGTTGTAAACGCCATCGGGAAGACCAGCTTCTTTAAGGGCCTCGGCAACCGCAATGGCCGAAAGCGGCGTGGTTTCGGACGGCTTGTAAACAACCGCGTTGCCGCATGCCAATGCCGGGGCCGCCTTCCAGCAAGCAATCTGGATCGGATAGTTCCAGGCACCGATGGCACCACAAACCCCGACCGGTTCGCGGCGGGTATAGGCAAAGTTACCTGCAAGATCGATATGTTCGCCCGCAAGGCTTCCGGCGACACCGGCAAAGTATTCAAGGCATTCGACACCTGAAATCACATCGACAATTTCAGTTTCCTGAATGGCACGCCCGGTATCACGGGTTTCAACCAGCGCCAGTTCATCATTGCGATCCCGCAGGATCTGGGCGGCCTTGAAAAGTACACGTGCCCGTTCGGCTGCCGGTGTATTTTTCCAAATTTCGAACCCTGCGCGGGCGGCCTTGACCGCGGCATCCACATCAGCTGCCGTGCTTTCGTGGCCCTTGGCAAGAACCGTGTTGGTCGCAGGGTTAAGGGTAACCATCTCTGCGCCCGAACCCTGGGTCTTCTTGCCATTGATGAAATTCTGGATTTGATAAAGGCTCATCTTAAAACTCCTGCAGGCCACCGGGGCAACCGGCAGCCGTGGTCTTTGTGTTTGGTTCGATTACTTCTTTGCGTGCTTTTTCGGGCACTTTGCCGGACTGGGCGAATTCGCCAGATACAGGCGCAAGGTGCCCAGCACCATCTTGCGCGCCCCTGCAATGTCGGCCTGTCCGCGTGACAGACCGGTTCGCACCCAGATGCCGTCAACCATGGCGGCAATTGCAGACGAGATTTCATCTGCGCATTCTTCGGTGGTCAATTGACGCAACTCGTGCCGCAGATTGGATGCAAGGCGCTGAAAATAGATATTGTTCAGACGCCGCAACTGATCAGAAAACGGCACCTGCGCCCAGAAGGACAACCAGGCCACTGTCACCTGCGGGGTGAACTGTTCTTCGTTGAAGTTGGTATTGATGATCGCTTCGAGACGGTCCATTGGCGTTTTGGCCGTTGCCAGTCGCACCATGTAGTCATTGCGCAAATCCTTCATCAGGGAGCGCATGGTTTCCTGCAACAGGGCGTTCTTGCCGCCAAAATAGTGCGAAATAATCCCGGACGACATACCGGCAGCCTTAGAGATCCGCGCAATCGTGGTGTCGGCGAATCCGTGCTGGTGAATGGTTTCAATCGTTGCGTCGATCAACTGCCTGCGGCGTACAGGCTGCATACCAACTTTGGGCATTAATTCATCCAATCCTCTGCGTTGCGAAGGGTTTAACGCCGGTGCAACAGCATAAGACGCAGTTTTTAATCCTTCGCAATTGACGTCTCGTGAATATGCTGTAATTTAATTGAACAATCAATCAATAAAAACACGCCGACATATGCGGCGCGTTTCTCAGGGCTTTTGGCCTTTGCTGCGCGGCTATGCGGCTGTTTTTGTGATTATTCCGGCCCATCACACCCATTCAGGGGAATGTGGTTGATGGCTCTGGGCGAGTGTTGGCGACATGTTTGTTGCGTTGATGTTCGTCTGGCCTCCGGAACCGAGCGTCTTCTGATGACCGGCCAAATCCGGTCATCAGCAACATCAGGTTTATACAAGGGAGAACCAGAAGCATGACCAATCTTTCCACGTTCGGCCGCCTTCTTGGCAGCACCATTATTGCGACCACCTTTTTGGGTGCCACTGCTGCCAAAGCAGCCGATAGCGATGCCTGCAAAACCGTGACTTTCTCTGATGTGGGCTGGACCGACATCACCGCAACCACCGCGACCGCATCCGTGATCCTTGAATCACTTGGCTACACCGCGGAAACCGAATTGCTGTCGGTACCGGTCACCTACACGAGCCTTGCCAACGGCGACGTTGACGTCTTCCTCGGCAACTGGATGCCGACCATGGCAGCCGATATTCAGCCCTACCTTGATAAAGGCACCGTTGTGTCGACCGGCGCAAACCTTGAAGGTGCGAAATACACCCTTGCCGTGAGCCAGAACGCCTTTGATGCGGGCCTTAAGGACTTTGCAGATATTGCAAAGTTCAAGGATCAGCTTGATGGCGAGATTTATGGCATCGAGCCGGGCAATGACGGCAACCGTCTTATCCAGGACATGATCGACAGCAACCAGTTCGGTCTGGGCGAGTTCGAGCTTGTTGAGTCCTCCGAACAGGGCATGCTGGCAGAAGTAAGCCGCAAATCATCGCGCGATCAGTTCATCGTCTTCCTCGGTTGGGAACCGCATCCGATGAATGCGAAATATGACATGGCCTATCTTGATGGTGGCGATGATGTCTTTGGCCCGAACTTTGGCGGTGCGACTGTTCACACCAACCTGCGTGCCGGTTACACCGACGAATGCCCGAATGCGGGTAAATTCGTGACCAACCTGAAATTCAGCCTCGCCATGGAAAACGAAATCATGGACGCGATCCTGAACGAAGGTACCGACCCGGCAGAAGCCGCAACCGCATGGCTTAAAGCCAACCCGGATGCCGCGATGGCATGGCTTGACGGTGTGACCACCTTTGACGGTGGCGATGCCAAAGCAGCACTGAAATCCGGTCTTGGTCTTTAAGCACCGCGATTGATTTTACCGATGCGCCCGCCGCTGGTTTCCATTTGTGGCTTCCGGCCGATGCGGGCGCATCGGATGTATTTTTCTTAATTCTCATTGAACGGATTTTTTCGCATGGAATGGCTCACGGAAACGAAGATTCCGCTGGGACAGTGGATATCGTCCCTGATGGATGCGCTGAACGAACATGCCGATTTCGTTTTCTATACCGTTTCGGATGTTCTCGAATTCATTATTGAAAACACCATCGATTTTCTGGTGTGGTTGCCTGCCCTTTTGATCATTGCGGTCTTTGGGGCGCTTGCCGCTGTCTTGCATAAATCATGGAAACTGACGGCATTTACGGTTCTGTCCCTGTTGCTGGTGGTCAATCTTGGCTATTGGGAAGAAACCATGGAAACGCTGGCGCTGGTGATCTATGCGACGCTGTTTTGCATGTTGATCGGTGTGCCGCTTGGCGTGGCATCCGCCCACCGCCCGTGGCTGCATCAGGCGATGCGCCCGGTCCTTGATCTGATGCAGACGATCCCGACATTCGTGTATCTGATCCCGACCCTGATCCTGTTTGGTCTTGGCGTTGTTCCCGGTCTTATTTCGACCGTGATCTTTGCGATTGCCGCCCCGATCCGCCTGACCCATCTTGGCATTTCCAACACGCCGAAATCCCTTCTTGAAGCCGGGGAAAGCTTTGGCTGCACGCCGCGCCAGTTGCTGTTCAAGGTTGAATTGCCATCAGCCATGCCATCGATCATGGCAGGCCTGACCCAGTGCATCATGCTGTCGCTTTCGATGGTTGTGATTGCAGCCCTAGTCGGGGCAGACGGCCTTGGCAAGCCGGTTGTGCGTGCGCTCAATACGGTGAATATCGCACAAGGCTTTGAAGCCGGTCTGGCAATTGTGATTCTGGCCATCGTGCTGGACCGCATCTGCCGTCGTGACCACAAAGAAAAGTCGGGGCAGTGATCATGAGCAATGCTGTTGAATTCGAAAATATCGACGTGATCTTTGGTAATCGTCAGGCAGAGTCCTTGAAACTGCTGGACGAAGGCAAAACCCGCGAAGAGATCGCTGCGGCCACCAACAATGTCCTTGGTGTCGCCGATGTGACCTTCAATGTGCCTCAGGGTGAGATATGCGTCCTGATGGGCCTGTCCGGTTCAGGCAAATCATCACTTCTGCGCTGCGTGAATGGGCTTAACGCTGTATCACGTGGTTCGCTTCGGGTACGTGATGGCGATTGGATGGAAGACGTCACCAAATGTGACGGCGCCACCCTTCGCAAGTTGCGCCGCGAATGTGTCGCCATGGTCTTCCAGCAATTCGCCCTGTTCCCGTGGCGAACGGTTGAAGACAATGTCGGCTTTGGCCTTGAACTGGGCGGTATGGGTCCGGCCGAACGCCGTGAGATCGTGCGTGAAAAACTGGCCCTTGTTGGACTGGATAAATGGGCAAACAAATATGCCCATGAACTGTCTGGCGGCATGCAGCAACGTGTTGGTCTGGCGCGCGCCTTTGCCACGGATGCCCCGATCCTTCTGATGGATGAACCGTTCTCGGCCCTTGATCCGTTGATCCGTAACCGTCTGCAGGACGAGTTGCTGGACCTTCAGGAGAAGCTCAATAAAACCATCCTGTTTGTCAGCCACGACCTTGATGAAGCCATGAAGCTCGGCAACTCGATTGCCATCATGGAAGGTGGTTATGTCGTGCAACACGGCACGCCAGAAGACATCGCCCTTCGCCCGGCCAACGAATATGTTGCCGACTTTGTGGCGCATATGAACCCGGTCAATATCCTGCGCGGACGGGCGATCATGCATCGCCTTGATAGCGATCAGAAATCCGGAAATACCGAGTTCCTGCTCGAAGACGCCAATATCCGCGTCACTTTGCAGGATGGCGTTGTCCGCTCGGCCAACAATGGCGAACGCGGCGAGCTTAAGCTGATCAATTATGACGGCACCCTGCCCGATGAACTGGACGCAACCGACAACTCGATTGTCTTTGTCGCGCAGGAGGATGTGCTGCTGAAGGATCTGATCGAGATGCGATCCATTACCCAGAACCCGGTGATCCTGACCCGCGATGGCAAGGTGACCGGCACCCTGGGCCGCAAGGAGTTCTTTGACAGTTTGACCCAGACGGCGTCTGTGGCGGATTAAGCTGATCAAATAGTCTGATGATTAAAAGGGCGCCCTGGAAACAAGGCGCCCTTTTGTATGAGGAATGAATTACCCGCCTGTAACCGGCGGGAACAGAGCGATTTCAGTCGCCTTTGTCACGTCGGTTTCAGGCGTGGCATATTCCTGATCGACCGCGACGCGAATGATCGCCGGATCCGCCAGGGCATTGGCAAAGTTTTCTCCGCGAGCGGGCAGCCATGCCAGCAGGTCGGCAACCGTTTTGACGGTATCTGGAAGATCAATGGCCTCTTCCGCCATGCCGATGCGGTCCTTGACCCATGAAAAATAGATCAGCTTCATGTTTATTCCTGACAACAAACTTCAATTTGCCCGCATGCTTGCGCAAGTCCCTGCCCGGTGGCAAGTCCCAATGGCGTGATCCGACGAATTTACGCCCTATGGATAGACAAAATAGCCGTCCGGCGCCGCATCCAGCCGCGCAGTCAGGTTTTCGATAAAGAACCGTTCCGCCCGGCTAAGCGACATGCGCGGGTTGGTCACCAGATAAATGTCAATCGCTGGCGGGTCAATATAGGGCGGCAAGCGCCAAAGCTGCCCACGGTCGGTCGCACTTTGTACAACGTGGATCGGCAACGGCCCAATGCCAAGCCCGGCATTGATCAGGCGACGGACTTCTTCAAGGTGCGGGCTGACGGCGACGACCTTGCCCTTCATGCCTTCCTGCGCGCGCAGGACCGCGACCGGGGCCAGTGCATCACTGAGCTGGTCGGTCGCGAATGATACGAATGCCTCGCGGCGCAAATCGGCCAGGGTCAGGTCCTTTTGACCGAACAGATGATGGGTCGGGCCACAGAAAAAGCCGAAATGTTCGCGATACAAACGGCGATATTCCAGTCTAGGATGGCGTTCCTTGACCAGACAGATGCCAAAACTGGCCTGCTGTGACAGCACCTGATCGACGACATTGACCGAGGTCGCGACATCGATTTCATAGGTGACTTCCGGGTGGGCGCGATTGAATTCAAACAGGGCATCATCAAGGGGTGGGAACACCACATGACTGGCCAGCCACATATGCAAGTGCCCGGTCAGTTGATTGCCGCTATCAGACATCACATCAGACAATCGGCCGATGGCACCGCAAATTTCGCGGCATTCGTGATACAGCGCCAATCCCTGTTCGGTGACTTCAAACCGGCCGCGTTCACGGTCAATCAGGCGCGCGCCAATCTGATCTTCAAGCCGTTTGAGCGCGTTACTGACACTGGGTTGGCGCAGCAATAACCGGTTGGCCGCCCCGGTGATCGAGCGTTCCTCGACAATAACGGTAAAGGTGTGCAGCAGGTTCCAGTCGAACTGCCGACGCATTAACTCGTTCATTCTGATGACCTTTCCGACATTTCCGGGACCACACATAGATAATGGCTATGAGATCTATTCTACTTATCTATTTGCGCTATGTGCAAGTCTGGGTTGGAATGCCTCCAACAAATTTCTTCACGGCCAAATAACCGGGTGCGGCACTGACCGCAGACAATAACGGGAGGCACAAATGGCCGCAGATGTCGCCGGAGCCCGCAGGACTCCGTGGGTACTGCTATCACCATCACTGGCAACCATCAGCCTGCTGCTGATTGTGCCAATGCTGTTCATTGTCGTTTATTCATTCTGGTTGCGGACCGCGACCGGTGCGGATCAGGTCGGCTTTTATCTGGATAACTGGATTGAAGTTCTGGGCGACCGGTTTTATCGCGACATCCTGTTCCAGACCCTTTTGATTGCCTTTTACACCACGGTTATTTGCGCGTTTGTCGGCTATATCCCGGCCTATTTCGTTGCCAATACGCGGATGAAATCCAAGGCGTTCCTGTTGCTTTTGCTGATGCTGCCATTCTGGATCAGCTACATCATCAGAACGATGTCGTGGATCAATATTCTGGGCACATCCGGGGCGCTTAATACCCTTTTGATATCAATCGGCATCATCGATGACCCGATCCAGATGTTGTATAACCAGCAGACCGTGGTTCTGGGCCTTGTGCACTATCTGCTGCCCTTCATGATCCTCAATGTCTATGTCAGCCTTGATGGCATCGACAAGAACCTGACCGAAGCCGCCCAAAGCCTTGGCTGTACCGGCTTTCAGGCCTTCCGCGAAGTGACATTGCCACTGTCCATGCCGGGTTTGGCGGCGGGATCACTGCTGTGCTTCGTTCTGGCAGCGGGCACCTATATCACCCCGATCGTTCTTGGTGGGCCGCGCGATGCGATGTTTGCCAACCTTGTGTTCGAAGCCATCGTGACACAGCTCAACTGGCCGCTTGGCTCGGCACTCTCGCTCGTGCTGCTGGCCCTTCTGGGCGCACTGGTCGTCATTTACACCCGCTATCTCGGCATCGATCAGATCGCCAAGAGTTTCAAGTAAGGGAGCAGCAAATGATGTCCGGTTGGTCCGTCATTCGAATTGCCACGATCCTTGTTTATCTGTTCCTGTTTGCGCCGGTGGCGGTTGTCATTCTGTTGGCGTTCAATGCCAACCAGTTCGGCAGTTTCCCGATTGAGGGTTTTTCCCTCCGCTGGTTTGAAGCGCTTTGGAACAATGACGCGATTGTGCGGGCGTTCAAGACGTCGCTTCTGCTTGGCGTGCTGACAGCCGCCATTTCGACAACGCTTGGCACCCTCGCAGCTCTTGCCATGGTCAGATACGATTTTCCCGGGAAACGGACCATTTCGACCCTTCTGGTTGCCCCAATCCTGATCCCGGAAGTCGTTCTGGCTGTGGCGCTCCTGCTATTCCTGCAGTTCCTGTCGATGCCAAAGAGCTTTGGGCTTCTGTTGATGGGCCATGTGGTCTTTACCCTGCCCTTTGTGGTGCTGGTGGTTCAGGCGCGGCTTGTCTCCATCCGCCGCGACGTCGAAGAAGCCGCCATGAGCCTTGGCGCGACACCTGTGCAGACCTTCTTTGAAGTGACCCTGCCCTTGATGCTGCCCGCCGTCATGGCCGGGATGCTGTTTGCCTTTACCATTTCGTTTGATGACATCACCGGCACCCTGTTCTGGAAGCCGGGCGGTGTTGAAACCGTCCCGACCCAGATCTTTGCCATGCTGCGCAACTCGATCAGCCCGGAAATCAACGCCCTTGGGGCTGTGATGGTGATCTTCACCATTGCCCTGCCACTTGTGGCGGCATCGATTGCGCGGGTCATGGCCATGCGCAAGGTGGGCGCATCCAAATAACCTTTTGCACAATGCGGACAACCGCCAAAACCAAGAACAACACCAAGAATACAACGACCAACAACAAGACCGATCAACGGATATATCGTTTTATCAGGAGGCCTTAAATGGACGATACCAAACGTTATGAACGCCTACTTAATCGCTATCGCGACGGCGATATCAACCGCCGCACTTTCCTGACCGCACTGGGTGCGGCCGGCGTTGTTGCCGGGGTCACCGGCGGTCCGATGGGCATGCTGGCGCGCAAGGCGATGGCAGCAACCCCGGAACAGGTCCGCTTTGACGGTTGGGGCGGCGTTGTTTCCGAGGCATTCGAAAAATATGCCTTTGCGCCCTATACCAAGAAAACCGGCATTGAAGTGGTATCGGGCACCTTTGGCGGTGCGGACGAATATATTGCTCGCGTCAAGGCCAGCCAGCCGGGCGAATTCAACCTCGCCCACCTGTCGGGCGTGTTTGACTATGCGCGTTATCACGGTCTGGAACTGACGTCCGAACTCAATGAAGACAACATTCCGAACCTGAAGAACGTCATCCCGACCTTGGTCGAGCCCCTGCGCAAGATCACCGGCGGCACGATTTCAGCGGTTCCGTATGATTACGGCACCACCGGCATTGCCTATAACCGCAAATATATCAGCGACGACGAAGCCAAGGCCAAGGGTGCCAAGCTGATGGTTGATGAAGCCTATAAAGGCAAAATCGGCGGCTGGGGCGAATGGAAAACCCGTATCTGGTACGGCGCAATGCAGTCCGATCAGGACCCGAACAACATTCAGGATATCGAAGCTGTTTGGGACATGGTCCGTGCGCACCGCGACCTTGCGCTGAAATACTGGTCTTCGGGGGCGGAACTGATGAGCCTTCTGGCCGAAGAAGAAATCTATGTCACCGAGGGTTGGTCAGGCCGCATCAAGGCGCTGCAGGATCAGGGCCATGACATCGGTTATCTTGATCCGGCCGGTGGTCTTGGTTGGCAGGAATGCCTGTTTGTGCTGCGTGGCAGCCCGATGGTGGCCTGCGAAGAACTTCTGAACTTCATGCTGGAGCCAGAAGTGGCGATTGCCGTTGCCGAAGGTCAAAGCTATCCGCCAGCCCTTGATCCGCAGAAGATCGAACTGGGTGAGGTCATCCCGACCCTGCCGGCATTTGATCCGAGTGGAACACTTTCGTCGCTCAGCTTCTTTGATCCGGCATACTGGAATGAAAACGAAGCTGACTGGTCGAAAACATTCTCGCGTGTGCAGCGCGGCTACTAAGCCCCGCCTGCTTGCCTGAAACTGTGTCCTGGCCGTGCCAACCGGCCAGGACAGACTTGCCGCCTTATGTCGGGTGCGGCGCAATTCAGACAGGGTATTTAACAATGGCAGACAGACAAAACGCTGTTGAACTGCACAATGTCGTTAAACGGTTTGGTGAATTCACCGCCGTCAAACGCATTGATTTGACCGTCCCGGACAACAGCTTTGTAACTTTCCTCGGTCCGTCGGGCTGTGGCAAGACAACGACGCTGCGCATGATTGCGGGTCTGACCGATATTACCGAGGGGGATCTTCTAATCCGCGGTAAACGGGTCAACAGCCTGCCGATCCACAAGCGCAATCTTGGCCTTGTGTTTCAGAACTATGCCCTGTTCCCGCACAAGACGATCTTTGACAACATCGCCTTTGGCCTGAAATACCGCAAGGTTTCCAAGGCCGACATTGCTGAGAAGGTCAACAAGGCACTTGATCTCGTGCAACTGCCGCATGTTGCAGACCGTTATCCCAATCAGCTTTCTGGCGGCCAGCAGCAGCGCATTGCGCTCGCGCGTGCGATTGTGATTGAGCCGGATGTGTTGCTTCTTGATGAACCGCTTTCGGCCCTTGATGCCAATCTGCGCGAAGAAATGCGGGTGGAGCTCAAACGCATCCAGCGCGAGCTTGGCGTTGCAACCGTGTTCGTCACCCATGACCAGTCCGAGGCCCTTGCCATGTCCGACAAGCTGGTTGTCATGAATAATGGCTTTGTCGAACAGGAAGGCGCGCCCGAAGAAGTTTACAACAATCCGGCATCGGCCTTTGTTGCCGACTTCCTTGGTCATTCCAATATCATCCAAGCCAACCTTGGAAGCCCCGATGCCGCCTTTACCCAGGTGGCCCTTGAAAGTGGGGAGACATTGCTGACCACGGACGAACAGACCGCCAAGGCAAAGAATTCAAAGGACGTTCGCGCCGTGATCCGGGCCGAGAAAATTGATCTTTCCGAGGAAAACCGCGCCACCGATGGCGTGATTTCCATCCCCGGCAAGGTCAAAACCGTTGACTATCTGGGCCAACAGGCCCGTTACTTTGTCGAGGCCAATGGCCGCGACTGGCAGGTCATCAACCCGATTGATGCCCACCCCCATAAGGAAGGGGCCGATATCTTCATGCATATCGCGGCCCGTAATTGTGTGTTGTTACCCGGCCATCAGGATTAATCCTCCGCCGGTTCAGGAGAGCCACCAGAATGACGCATGATCCCAAAAGCCCCGTCGGACATAACCGGGAATCCCGTCTGTTTTATCAAAGCCGGTCTCGCCGCCCGCTGATCGAACGATCAGAAGGCGTTTATATGTGGGACGTCGATGGCAAACGTTATATCGATGCGTCGAGTGGTGCCATGGTCAGCAATATCGGCCATAGCGACCCGCGCGTAATCGCCGCCATGACCAAGCAGCTTGAAAAGGCCAGCTTCGCCTATCGCCTGCATTTCGAAAATGACGCGGCCGAAGACCTTGCCATCCGCCTTGCCGAGCGTGCACCGGGTGATCTTGAACGCGTGTTCTTTGTTTCTGGCGGGTCCGAGGCGGTTGAAAGCTGCATCAAGCTTGCCCGACAATATGCACTGGCCAAGGGCCAGGCACAGCGCACAAAAATCATTTCACGCTTTCCGAGCTATCATGGTGCGACACTCGGTGCGCTTGCCATCACCGGCTATACGCCGATGCATGCGCCCTTTGCCCCAATGATGGTCGATCAGCCGAAAATTCCCGCCCCGACGTGTTATCTGGATCGTGATGATCTGAGTGATCATGAGCGTGGCATCAAATATGCCAACATGCTGGAAGCCGAAATCATCAAACAGGGCCCGGAAACCGTTCTTGGCTTCATCATGGAACCAGTCGGCGGGGCCGCCACCGGCGCACTGGTCGCCCCCGATAGCTATTATGGCCGCATTCGCGAGATTTGCGATCAGTACGGCATTCTTCTGATCTATGACGAGGTCATGACGGGGGCCGGTCGTACCGGCAAGTATTTCGCCGCCGAGCACTGGGGCATCGTGCCCGATATCCTTGCCGTATCAAAGGGATTGGCCGCCGGTTACGCGCCGCTTGGTGCGATGATCGCACCGGATCGGATCGTGGGTCCGGTTCTTGATCATGGCGGGTTTATTCATGGCTATACGTATGCCGGCAACCCGTTGGCGTGCGCGGCGGGCAATGGTGTTCTTGATGTGATCGAGGAGGACAATCTGCTTGAAAATGCCGCGACCAATGGTGCGGCACTCAAGGATGAATTGACCAAATTGGCCGACGATTTCGCGATGATCGGCGATGTGCGTGGCAAGGGTTTGTTGCTGGCGGTTGAACTGGTCAAGGACCGTGACAGCATGGAACCACTTGATCCCAAACATATGGCGGCAGCCCGTCTGGTCGATATCGCCTATGAGATGGGCCTGATCATTTACTGGCGCCGCGCACGCGGCGGGTATCGCGGCGATCATGTCATGGTCTGCCCGCCAATGACGATTACCAAGGAACAGTTTGCCGATATCCTTGTGCCGCTGCGCAAGGCACTGAGCGAACTGCAAGACGAACTCGAAGTCGCAGGAGCATTCGCATGAGCCGCAAAGTCATCATCACCTGTGCAATTACCGGATCGGTTCATACCCCGTCCATGAGCCCGCATTTGCCGGTCACACCCGATGAGATCGCAACGCAGGCGATTGATGCCGCCAATGCCGGGGCATCGATCCTGCATCTGCATGCACGTGATCCCAAAACGGGGTATCCAAGCCCGGATCCGGACGTATTCATGCAGTTCCTGCCAAAGATCAAGGCGGCGACCAATGCGGTGATCAACATTTCGACCGGTGGCGGCATGAACATGAATGTTCGTGACCGCATCCGGGCGGCACGCGAAGCCGCACCGGAAATGGCGTCGCTTAACATGGGCACGATGAATTTCGGCCTGTTCCCGGCCCTTGCCAGCCGCAGCGAATGGAAACATGACTGGGAACCGGAATTCCTTGAAAGCAGCCGTGACTTTGTTTTCAAGAACACGTTTTCGGACATCGAAACCATTCTGGCCGAACTGGGTGAGGCCAATGGCACCCGGTTCGAGTTTGAATGCTATGACGTCGGCCATCTTTATACCCTGGCGCATTTCGTTGATCGCGGCCTGATCAAGGGACCGATTTTCATCCAGTTCGTGCTGGGCGTTCTGGGCGGCATCGGGGCCGATCCCGACAACCTTGCCCATCTGAAACGCACCGCAGACAAGCTGTTTGGTGATCAATATCAGTTTTCTGTTCTGGGTGCGGGACGCCATCAGATGCCGCTTGGCAGCATGTCGGCAGCCATGGGCGGCAATGTGCGGGTCGGGCTTGAGGACAATCTGTACATCAAGAAGGGCGAACTTGCGCCGGACAACGCATCGCAAGTGCGCAAAATCCGCGAAGTGCTTGACGGGTTGTCGCTTGAAATCGCAACCCCGGACGAGGCGCGCGCGATCCTCGGCCTGAAAGGTGGCGACAAGGTCGCCTTCTGAAAGCAGGACCCAAAAAGCCACCACCGTTTGACCACATCATGTGAAAGGCGGCAGAGATGATGCATGCCTATTTCTCAGACGATCAGCTTCGCCATCATGGCAAGACATTCATTGTCGCGGGCGAGAAAAAGCCGATCCCCGAAGTCCCTGAACGTGCGGAAATCCTGCGCGGTGCGGTCGGGCGTCTGGGGCTTGATCTTCATGCCCCCAATTACGCCGGGCTGGCCCCGATTGCCGCCATCCACGATGCGCAATATCTGAACTTCCTGCAGACCATTCACGATGAATGGCAGGATGTCGGGGGTGCGGAACAGGTCATTCCAAACATCCACCCATTTGATCGCAACGGCCCCTACCCGCGTCATCCGGCCGGCAAGGCAGGGTTTCACCTTGGTGATACGTCCTGCCCGGTGTCCGTCACCACATGGCATTCGGCCTATGCCAGCGCACAAACTGCAATAGCCGCCGCCCGCCATGTGCGTGATCAGGGGGCCAACACCGCCTATGCCCTTTGCCGTCCACCCGGCCATCATGCCAGTGGCAATATCGCCGGCGGATTTTGTTACCTGAACAACAGTGCCATCGCCGCGGAGGAACTGCGTGCGAAATATAACCGGGTGGCGATCCTTGACGTCGATCTGCATCACGGCAATGGGACCCAGCATATTTTTTATGACCGGTCTGATGTCATGACCCTGTCGATCCATGCTGATCCGCTGGATTTCTATCCCTTCTATTGGGGCCATGCCGAAGAAGCTGGCGCACAGGACGGGCTTGGCTTTAACCATAATCAGCCCCTCCCCCTTGGCAGCGGCGATGCGGTGTTTCTTGATGCGCTTGATCAGTCGCTGACCAAGATCGACGATTTCGGTGCAGATGCGGTTGTTATCGCGCTTGGCCTTGATGCATCACGCGATGATCCGTTTGGCGGATTGACGGTCAGCCCCGATGGTTTTGCCCGGATCGGCGAAAAGATTGGCACCCTTTCCTGCCCAACCGTTCTGGTGCAGGAAGGTGGTTATGTTAGTGAAACACTTGCAGAAAACCTTTATCAATTTATCAGCGGCTTTGGCGCGACCACCAAAACAAACCCGATTTAAGAAGGCCCCACATGACACATTCGGACATCCTGATCATCGGCGGCGGCATTGCCGGAATGTCAGCTGCATTCTTTTTGGCCAAGGCGGGTAAATCCGTCACGGTTCTCGAACGCGAAGACCAGCCGGGCTATCACAGTACGGGCCGGTCAGCAGCCCTATATAGCGAGACATATGGCCCGAAGATCATCCGCAAGATGTCGACTGCCAGCCGGGCTTTCTTCATCACCCCGCCAGACGGGTTTACCGAAAACCCGATCCTGACCCCGCGCGGCATCATCATGACCGCCGCCCCCGGCGAAGAGGCCGAACTTGATGCCATCCTGACTGAGGGCCGCGCGAATGGCGCGAACTTTGTTGAACTCACCCCGGATGCGCTTAAGGAAATCGTCCCGGTTATCCATACCGACCGGGTAGCCAAGGCGGCCTATGAGCCGGACGCCATGGATATTGACGTGCATGCGCTTCACTGGGGCTTTATCCGCCAATTCAAGGCGCTTGGCGGTTCGGCTGTTACCAAGGCCGATGTCAGCGCGATTGGCAAAGCAGACGGCAAATGGCAGGTCACGCTGGCCAAGGGCGATGTCTACACCGGTGATATCGTCGTCAATGCGGCGGGTGCCTGGGCCGACGAGATCGCAACCAAGGCCGGAATCAAGCCGCTTGGCATCGTGCCCAAACGCCGCACGGCGGTGATGGTCGATGTCCCAGCCGACGTAAAGCCACATGGCTGGCCGTTGGTCGCATGCCTCGATGAGACGCTTTATTTCAAGGAAGATGCCGGCCGTTTGCTGGTATCGCCGGCCGACACCACACCGACCGAGCCACATGATGTGCAGCCCGACGAACTTGATATCGCGATTACCATTGATCGCCTGATGACAGCCACCAGCATCGAGGTCCGCCGTCCGGGTGAAAGCTGGGCCGGATTGCGCAGCTTCTTTGCCGATGGCGATCCGGTTTCAAGCTTTGATCCGGCTGATGACAGTTTCTACTGGCTGGCCGGTCAAGGCGGTTATGGCATCCAGACCGCACCCGCCATGGGTGAATATGCCGCAAGCATCATCACCGGAAACGGTGTCCCGCCGCAGATGGAAAAACTTGGCATTACCACCGATGCCCTGTCTGCCACCCGCCCCACCCTTGTTAGCGGCAAGTAATCATCGACCTCGACCGAGCAGGAGAAAGACCAATGAGCCAGTTTGA
>NZ_DGMR01000009.1:95352-96305 GCF_002388495.1 Thalassospira sp. UBA4513 | reverse complement strand
GCGATTGATGATTTGTGTGCGCTGGTGCGTCATGACAGTCAGCTTGGCAATGAGGCATCTGCACAAGGTTGGATTGCCGACAAGTTTGCTGCGATGGGGCTGGATGTCGAACGGGTCAAGATTGACATCAATGCCTTACGCGATCAGCCGGGCTTTTCGCCGCCGGTGATTGACGGCTGTGACGGGCGTGAAAACGTTGTCGGCCTACATCGCCCGCAAAACCCGACCGGGCGCAGCCTGATCCTCAATGGTCATATGGATGTCGTACCGACCGGACCGGCCGAACAATGGCGGTTTGGCCCCTTTACCCCGCATGTCGAGGATGACTGGATTTACGGGCGTGGTGCGGGTGATATGAAGGCCGGGATCATTGCCTATTGTCACGCACTTCAGGCCCTGCACGATATCGGGCTTGAACCCGCCGCCCCGGTCACCCTGCAGTCGGTGATCGAAGAAGAATGCACCGGCAATGGCGCACTGGCGTGCCTGCATGCCGGGTACAAGGCCGATTGCGCCATCATTCCCGAACCGTTCAACCAGACCCTGATGACGGCCCAGCTTGGCGTCATGTGGTTCCAGATCCATGTATCGGGCAGCCCGGCGCATGTTCTCGATACCTCTGCTGGCAGCAACGCGATTGAGGCGGCCTTTGGGTTCTTTGAGACATTAAAGGAAGTCGAGGAAATCTGGAACCACCCGACCCATCGTCATGCGGCCTTTGGCGCGCATGTCCATCCGGTGAACTTCAATCTGGGCAAGATTGAAGGCGGCGAATGGGCATCGACCGTCCCGCCGGTTTGCACCGCTGATATCCGTGTCGGATTTTATCCGGGGATGGAGCTTGAAAAGGTGCGCGAAACCATTGAGGCCGTCAAACAAAGCGCGCTTGATAACCACCCTTCCTGCAAAGGGGCCAAGATCGATATCACCTATCGCGGTTTTCAGGCCGAAGG
>NZ_DGMR01000009.1:65825-95181 GCF_002388495.1 Thalassospira sp. UBA4513 | reverse complement strand
ATCCCGGCAACCTGTTACGGCCCGAAGGCCGAACGTATTCACGGGATTGACGAACGGGTTTCAATTGCGTCGATGATGGAAGTCACCGAGGTGCTTGCCCTGTTCATTGCCGACTGGTGCGGCGTACAAAAGCGTGCTAGCTAGGGTCGAAACTCGTTCACATGACCGATCCGGCAACTGATATGAGAGAAAAAGCTAGGAAAATGCCGCAGATCGGGGTGATCCCCGGTCAAGGGATTTGACGCAGAGGCTTTCTCTCATATCAGTTGTCCTTTGGATCACCCGGATTTGCACGGGCTATTTTGTCGCAAAACCTTGAAAGATGTATATCTTCCTGCGGTTTTGCTTCGCATATCCGCACAAATCCGGGCGACCGGAACGATTATGTGAACGAGTTTCGACCCTACATCCCAATTCGAATAATATATCCAATGCTTTAACAAGGAGCGTTTCATGAGCATCCAGCGTCTTCACACCGGCCCGCGTATGAGCCAGGCCGTTGTCCATGGCAACACCATCTATCTGGCCGGCCAGGTTGGTAACCCCGATAGCGACATCACCAACCAGACCAAGGAATGCCTTGAAAAGGTTGATGCGCTTCTGGCCGAATGCGGTTCGAGCAAAGAAAACATCCTGTCGACCACCGTCTGGCTTGCCGACATGAAAGACTTTGCAGCAATGAACGCGGTTTGGGATGCATGGGTCCCGCAGGGTCACACCCCGGGTCGTGCCTGCGGCGAAGCAAAGCTTGCCACCCCGGATTATCTGGTTGAGTTCATCGTGATTGCGGCCAAGCCGTAAGTCACTTTGGCACCAATTAAAAAACGCCTGACGCGGGAAACCGGTCAGGCGTTTTTTGTTTCATCGGAAATCTGGCGGGCTATGCCCGGTCTTCGCGCGTGACGATCAGGGATGTCGCCTCAAGCGTTCTGTGCACCGGGCACTTATCAGCAATTTCGATCAGGCGTTGACGGGTGGCGTCATCCAGATCACCGGTGAACCGGATGATGCGTTCGAACCGGTCGATCTTGCCGCCCTTTGCCGAATGCTGTTCGCCGCATTCCGCGCAATCATCGGCATGGACTTTTTGATGCAGGACTTCGGCACGGATGGAATCAATCGGGATGCCCTTGTGATCGGCATACATCCGGATCGTCATCACTGTGCAACTGCCAAGCGCGGTTGACAGATAATCATAGGGCGACGGTCCACTATCGAGCCCGCCGACCTTTTCCGGCTCATCGGCCAGCAGGCGGTGCTTGCCCGCCATGACCATCGACTGGAACTTGCCAAGACCGGTTTCACGGACAATCACACCTTCGCCGATATCCGGTTTTGCCGATTTGCCTGCGGGCAGATATCGTTTTGCCCATGCGGCAATCACGGACGCAGCGTACTGCGCATCATCAGGATCGCTCAGCAAATGGTCTGCCTGATCGAGCGAGACAAAGCTTTTGGGATGCTTGGCCGCGTCAAAAATCTTGCCGGCATTTTCAATCCCGACAGTCTGATCAAGCGGCGCATGCAAAACCAGAAGCGCCTTTTTCATCTTGGCGACCTGTGCGGGCAGATCATATCCACCAAGGTCATCGACAAACTGCTTGCGAATGACAAACGGTCGCCCGCCAAGGCAAACTTCGGCCTCGCCCTTTTCGCGGATTTCATCAAGATGATCGGCAAAGTTATGGGTGACGTGTTGGACATCTGCCGGTGCGCCAATAGTTGCAACCGCTGTTGCCTCCTTGATGCGATCGGCCACCGCCAGAACCGCCGCCCCGCCAAGTGAATGTCCGATTAGAAGTTTCGGGGCCTCAAACGCGTCACGCAGGAAATCGGCCGCACGTTCAAGGTCATCAAGGTTGGATGTAAAGTTGGTCGAGGCGAAATCACCGCCCGATCCGCCCAGGCCGGTAAAATCAAACCGCAGCACACCGATGCCCTCAATCGTGAGCGCCTCGGCAATTTTGCGGGCCGCAATAAGATCCTTGGTACAGGTAAAACAATGGGCAAACAGCGCATAGGCCTTGACCGGGCCAGTCGGCAGGTCAAGCCGTGCGGCCAGTTCGGCACCATGGGCCCCTTCAAATGTCACCTTGATCGGTTTTCCGGGCATTGTCATTCTCCTGACCTTTGAGGGGTGAAATCATACTGCTCTTTCAGATAGTCCCCGATAATATCCTTCTTGATGCCACCGTAACACGGACAGTTCAGTGATGATCGTTCAAACCGAACGCACAATTTTGCGAGAAGCCACACATGACGACGCCCCGTTCATTCTTCAGCTGCTAAATGAGCCCGGATGGCTTCGGTTTATTGGTGATCGCAACATTCATGACCTTCAGGCGGCGCGGGATTATATCGATCTGCGTTTTCGCGAAAACTATGACAAGCTTGGCTTTGGGATGTGCGTTGCGCTGGAAAAACAAGGCCAAAGCCCGATTGGCCTGATCGGCTTTGTAAAGCGTGACACGCTTGATGCCCCTGATATCGGCTATGCCGTGACCGAGGCCCATCAGGGCAAGGGTTATGCCTATGAAGTCAGTTCAGCACTGATTAATCATGGCTGGCATCACTACGGGTTTGACAAGATTTATGGCTATTGCCTGCCTGAAAATGTCGCGTCCGTTCGGATGCTTGAAAAGCTTGGCCTGACCTATTTGCGTGATCAGGATGTCAATCATTCTGGCGAAATGTGCAGGCTTTATATGGCACCCCGTCCCTAAGACGCATCGCAAAGACCAAAACAAAACCCCGCGATCTGATGATGCGGGGTTTTTGATTATTTGCGGCGAATGCCGATCTTGCGACCAACCCCGGACGGGATGGGTAAATCGGCGTGCGCGTCCTTGATCTTGTTGAGTGTTTCCATGATGTCATCGGGGAACGGGGCCGAACGCCGTTCCTTCATGTTGATATGCATGGTGATGATTTCATTGGTCGCGGCCAGCCAGCCTTCAGTGCCATGGTGCATTTCATGATACATGTGAATGCGTTTCTGATCGCAATCCAGAACACGGGTATGGATCACATACGGATCATCCTGATGAATTTCGCGATCATAGGTCACATGCATTTCAAGCCCGAAGGTCGATCCGCCGCGCCGTTCGGGATAGCTATATCCCATCCCCACCGCATCAAGAAACGCCATCGATCCCAAATCGAATGCCACCACGTAGTAGCCGACATTCATATGGCCGTTGAAATCAATCCATTCAGGTTTGATATGCCCACGAAAGGCTTCAAGCGGCTCAGACGCAAACAGATCGGTGCTGATCATTTTTCGACGGCCTTTACGACCGCGACCGCCGCGACGAAATCTTCAAGCGAATGACCAACCGATTTAAAGACCGTGCATTCCGTATCAGATTCACGGCCTTTGACCTGCCCTCGGGTCAGGCCGAACAGATCGCCGATGATGTCGGATTTGGTAATCGCCCCGCTGTCGATGGCCTGTACGACGTCGCCGCCTTCGGCACTGGCCCCCTCAAAACTATCGACATAGATGCGGCACTTCTGCATGACCGCATCATCGGTTTCACGCATGGTTGGCTTGAACGCACCGACCAGATCAACGTGCGTTCCTTCACGCAGCCAATCCCCATGCACAAGTGGCGCGGTCGAAAGGGTTGCGCATGAAATCAGATCGGCGGATTTGCACGCCGCTTCGAGGTCATCGGTGCCCTTGGCATTAAAGCCGAGCGCGGCAATCTCGGTGGCGAGTTTTGCCGCCTTGTCGGGATTGCGGTTCCAGATCGTGACATTCTTGATCGGGCGAACCGATGCATGTGCCTTGATCAATTGGGGGGCCATCGCCCCGGACCCGACCATGACCATGTCGCTGGTATCCTGGCGCGCCAGATAGTCACATGCCAATGCGGATGCGGCGGCTGTGCGGCGCGTGGTCAGTTTGGTGCCATCAATAACGGCGGATGGTTGGCCGGTAACCGCATCGAGCAAAACATAGGTGCCGGAAACCGCCGGAAGATTGCGCGCCGAATTGCCCGGTACGACGGCGGCGATTTTCACACCAGCTGCGCCATCCTTTTGCCAGGCCGGCATGATCAGGAAGGTTGCGTTATCCTCGTTACTGCGTTCCATGTTGAAATGGCTGCGCAGGGGTGCTTCGCAGCCTTGTTCGAACCCGTCGCGAAGGGCTTCGACCAGATCACGGGGCGAGACGAATTTTTCGATATCTTCGGCAGTAATGAAACGCATGGGCCTTCCTGTATAAGCATTTTTGTTTTCAGTGCGGTAGCGGTCATATTTTATACCACGTCGCAGCCCGCACGTCACAGGAAGACCAGCAGTTTTTTATGCTGTTTTATGAGATTTTCCGGGGGATTTACGGCAACAAAAACCGTTTGAGCGTGCCAAACAGGGATCCGGTGCCAAGGAACACTTCTTCAAGCACGGTAAAGTGGTTGGCACCCCATGCCTTATAGACCGAAACCTTAAGCCCTGCACTGCCACAATAGGCACCATAGGCATCGCTTTGGCGGACAAATTCCGGGCTTTCATTACCGCCGACCACCACCATCAAGCGCGCATCAAGCGGCACACCATCAAGCATCGGTGAATTGTCGGCAGCTGACGCTTCGTCAAGGCGGACATCATCATTGATCGTCGTGTGCCGGATGGGTTCAAGATCAAAAACACCGGAAATCGGCACAATGGCCTCAAACGGCATCGCATCGCCGAGCGTTTCGGCCCAATCATGTGTGGCAAGGCGGGCCACGATCTGACCACCGGCGGAATGGCCCGAAATCGAAATCCGGTCACGGTCGCCGTTAAATTCTTCGATATGCTGATAAATATAGGCAATCGCGCGCACGGCTTCTTCGGTGATGTCGGCAACGGTTACATCCGGGCACAGGTCATAATTCGGGCAGATGACTGTGAACCCGGCGGCGACCAGATCACGCGCGACAAAGGCGTAATCCTTTTTGTCCTGACTGCGCCAATAACCACCATGGAAAAACACATGCACCGGTGCGCCCGGATCAGATGCCATGAAGATATCCATGGTTTCCTTGGGACCGTCGCCATAGCGCACATCAATCTTGCCGCCAAGCTGGGCACGGGTTTCTTCGGACAGTTTCACGAACCGTTCAAAATGGGTCATGAAGTCCGGCACGGTTTCGCGCGGATTATATTGCCATTCAAGCTCTGCTGCTGTGAAACCGCCCCAAGCCATCGGAACCTCATTATTATCGGTGAAAACGATCTCGCCCGGTTCAATCTTTCTTTAATTTCGGATTGTTTGCAAACACTTCGCAAAATAGATGGTGCTTTTAACCGAACTCACCAACGCGTACTGATCGCTCCCGCATAAAAAAGAGCCATGACCGGGTGTTAAACCCAATCATGGCCCCAATCCTTGGCCAGTCCCTTGCAGGGAGACTTTTAACGGCTCGAATGTGTGGCTTTTGAACCGCTTGCGACTGGCACAAGGTAAACTTTCTAACCGGCCTTTTTTTCAAACGGATCTTCGACAATCGGCCACAGGGCGCGGGTCAAATGGCGATATCCGTTCGTTTTCGGGTCGGACGGGTATGGTCCGTGCACATCGACATAAATGATTTCGCCCGCGATCTTGGCAAACGAGTCATAAAAATGGTTCGTCGATTTGATAAACAGGTATTTCTTCGATACCGGATCGATACCCATGTTGGAAAACAGGCTGGGATCAAAGCTTTGCGACCGGTTGGTATTGAGGATCACCTCCCCCCCGTCGGGCAGGATGATCACGGCGCAATCGCCAAGCGGAACGATGCTTTCGCCGAAATATTGCCAGGCATCGCGTTTCAAGGTTTTGACCCGGACCTGGGCATCAATCGGTGCACCGGCATGGGCACCGGTTTTCCCACCAAAACGCAGCGGTAAAACTGCCCCCTCGCCCGCAGAAAAACAGGTCCGTACGGCCATCGGATCCCACAGGGTGCCAAAGGCATAATCGTTAAGCCCGCGTTCGATCACGGCACGCAGCAAAATGGTGCTATCGCCAGGAACACCACCGCCCGGATTGTCCCAGACATCGGTCAGGACAATCGGTTTGGCATCGGATGCCAGCGCCTGATCAAGCGCATCATCGGGTTTGGCAAAATCAGGCCGGGTGGCCCCACGGAAACCAAACAACTCAACCCCCAGGTTTCGTGCTATCTGCCTGGCTTCCGCAGGGTTATCGTTGGTGGTGACAATCACCTTGGCCCCAAGATCGGGCACGTCACCGGCCATAAATCCGTGAATGAAGGATACCGACAAGATATTGCCTGTTCCCTCCATTGCCTTTGCCCGGTCAATGAATGACCGCATCGGCTCGCGCGAGGTCGGCAGGACCTCGATCATATGGCAGTCAAAAACTTCCTTGGTCGGTTTGATTTCGCCGCGCAATGTGCGCAATACAAGATCAACCACAGCCCGCCCGGTTTCGACAAAATCGGTATGCGGGAATTCCTTGAACGCGACAATAATGTCAGCGTTATCAATGCGTTTTGCGGTCAAATGACTGTGCGGATCGAAGCTTGTGCCAATCACGACATCAGGGCCGACAAGCGCACGAATGCGCGCAATCAGATCACCTTCGCAATCAAGGTAATCCTGGGCCACCATCGCCCCATGCAGACCAAGGATCACGCCATCGACCGGCATGGCCGCACGCAATTGGCCAAGCACCTCGTCGCGCAACTGCTCATAGGTTTGACGGTTGACCAACCCACCCGGTTCCGCCCATGTCGCGGTGCCTTCGATCAGATCCCAGCCTTCCTTGGCGGCACGCAGGCGGCCTTCGGTGAAGACAGCACTGCATAGTGTCGGGGTGACCGGATGCTGGCCCGGCGGGGCATAAAAGCTTTCCTGAAAATCGGAAAAATCAGTGCGCAAAGGTGAAAATGTATTGGTCTCGGTTGCAATCGAGGCGCAAAAAATCCGCATGGCCCGTGCCTTTGTTATTGGTCTTTTGATATCAGCTAAAGAATTCCGAAGGGGCGAGAACCCCGCCCCTTCGGCAATTGGAATGGCTTATTCCATGTAGCGGTTGGCGTTGGCCTTCTCGACTTCTTCCTTGAACAGGTTCAGAAGTTTGACGCCTTCATCGCCAAGGCTTTCCTGAACGTGTTTGACCACGACCGGCTGGGTTGCCTCTTTGAACTTTTCACGGTCTTCAGCCGACAGCGCGGTGATTTCCATTTTGTCCTTAAGACCGGCAAGACCACGATCAGATGCCTCGATCACGCGTGACACGCCACGGCTTGCAACAACGCAAGACTGTGCAGCGTAACGAATGATTTTCTGCTGATCGGCGGTCAGGTCATCCCAGAATGCCTTCGACAGCATCATGGTGTAAGGCGAGAACAGGTGGTTGGTCAGGGTCAGGTAGCCCTGAACTTCGTTGAACTTGGCAAAAGTCACGGTCGGAACCGGGTTCATCTGGCCATCGATCACACCGGTCTGAAGACCGGCATAAACTTCGCCCCAGGCCATCGGATATGCTTCGGCACCAAGGGCCTGCATGATTTTCTGATGGGATGGCAGCGACATCGTACGAATGCGTATACCCTTGAAATCTTCAAGCGTTGCAATCGAATGCTGCGAGTTGGTAACAGCAAAGAACCCGCCGGTATCCGGGAAGCCAAGAACCTTCACATCACCCAGTTCGCCTTCGATGTCGCTTGCAAGCGTCTCGCCAAACGGACCATCAAACACGTCATAGGTCGATGCGTTGCTATCAAACGCAAAGGCAAGGTTCAGAACGTCAATGCGCGGATAGTAAGATGCCAGCGCACCGGTCGAGGTCAGCGTGCCCTGGATCAGGCCATCACGGACCATCTGAACATGTTCGGCAGCCGAACCAAGCTGGTTGGACGGATAAACTTCGACTTCGATTTCACCGTTGGTGTCGGCTTCGACGATGTTGGCGAAAACAGCCGTGCAGGCATGTGCCGGGTTTTCAAACGGGTCAGTCTTGTTGTCGTGCGCGAATTTAAGAACCTTCGGCTCGGCGAATGCCATCGAGGTGCTGCCCATCAGCATCGCGGTTGCAAGGGCGGCTGCGCCCAAACGCTTTACGGTTTTCATTTCTACCTCTCCTTGATTTAACGACTTTATGTGTCCGGCGTTATTGTGGTGTGCGCCCCGGCCCGGACCTGACCGGGGCTATATTCATCCCGATGACCTACCGGAAGCCCAGCAATCGAGGTATCACGAGGGCCAGGTCAGACCAGAAGGCAAACAGGAACAGCACGCCCAGCTCGGCCAGAAGGAATGGCCAAAGTTGTGCGGCAATCTTTTCAAGCTTTTCACCAGTGACGGATGACAGAACAAACAGACAGGCCCCGACAGGTGGCGTCATCAGCGAGATGTTGAGTGCGAGGATAAAGATGATCCCGGCATGGATCGGGTCCATGCCGATCTGAACGGTCAGCGGCACCAGAACCGGGGCCAGAATGATCAGGATGGCATTGATATCCATCACCATGCCGATCATCAAAAGCAGACCAACAATCATGAAAATCACGATGTAGGGATTTTCTGAAACGCCCAGAACCATGCTTGCGACTTCTTGCGGGATGCGGTTGAAGCTCAGCCACCAGCCAAGGATCGACGCAAAGGCAATGATGACAAAGATCACCCCGGTCACACGTGCCGTGCGCACCAGCATCCTGAAGAAATCAGCAAAACTAAGCGCGCGGTAAACAAACACACCAATGAACAGGGCATAGGCCACGGCAACCGATGCGGCCTCGGTCGGGGTGACGATCCCGCCAAGGATACCGCCCAGAATGATCAGTGGCATGATCAGTGCGGTGATCGATGATTTGAAAATCTTCCAGACTTCCAAAAGTGACGCGCGGCGTTCATTCTTTGGCAGGTTCTTGGACCGTGCGGTCACTGCAATCACCGTCATGCAGATCAGGCAGATCATAAGTCCCGGCAGGATACCCGCGGCAAACAGACCACCGATCGAAACGCCCATCAGCGATCCATAAACAACCATCAAACCCGATGGCGGAATGGTCGGCCCGATGATCGATCCGGCGGCAGTCACCGCACAGGCGTAATCCCGGCGATATCCGCGTTCGACCATGGCAGGTACCAGCGTCTTGCCAAAGGCCGCGGCATCGGCGGTTGCGGCCCCGGTAAGACCGGCAAAGAAAACAGATGCCAGCATGTTGGTGTGTGCCAGCCCGCCGCGCATATGTCCGACGAGTGCCTGGGCGAACTTCACCAACCGACTGGTAATGCCGATATGGTTCATGATTTCGCCAGCCAGAATAAAGAACGGCATGGCAAGGAACGGGAAGACATTCAGCCCGTTAAAGACCTTGCTTGGACCCTGGGACAAGAACATCCCCCCGCCCATGTCAAACAGGCCAACAACACCTGCCACACCCAGGGCAAAGCCAATCGGCATGCCCAGAACCATCAGAACGACAAAGATAATGGCGACGATCATTCTGCGCCCTCCGCAAGATCAACCGGGACAAAACGGCCCTGATCACGCAAGGCAACGAGGAGGAGCTGAATGGCAGCAAGCGATGCCGAAACCGGCACGGCCGCATACGGCAGTGCCAGTGACATGCCGAAAATCATCGCCTGACGGCGCATGCCGCCTTGGGCAAAATCAAAACCATAAATCGCAAGGTAAAGGAAGGCTGCGAGCGCAATCAGGTCCACCAGAAACAGGATTGTGCGCTGGATCGGCATCGGCAGGCTGAGAACAAACATGCCAATCCCGATATGTTCGCGCCGCGCAATCCCGGCCGAGATCGCCAGAAGTGCCGCCCAGATCATCAGATAGCGCGCCAGTTCTTCCGGCCATGGCAGTTGCCAATGAAATAAGTATCGGTCAACGACACCCAGCCAGACGTCCAGAACAAGAACAAGCATCAGAACCGCTATGATGCGTTCAACCACCCAATTCAGGCACCGGCTTGCGGTTGCAGCTGTGGTTTCAATACGGCGTAAAGCCATCTCCGCCAAACTCTCCACTGATCAAATGTTATGTAATTTTTCTACATACTGAGGTCCATTTTGTAGTTTGTCTACATTATTTATCTCCAAAGTTTCATATTTTTGCTCTTAAACTGACTTTTAAACTGCTATAAGTAGCTTAACTACATTACGAGGTTTCGCAGCACCCCTGTTTCGATCAGACTTTCAAGCAGGAAATTCACCAATCGGATCAAGGATTAAGGCGCCCAGGATCCCAACGCCCCAAAGCCCGAAACAGCAACTTCGCCGTCTCGTGCATTGAATAACTACATGGTCGATTTCGACCGGGTTAATGTCGGGCAAAACGAGGATATTTGATGTGAGAAAACACGCATGCGGGGTACTGAGATGACGCTTAAATTGAAATTGTGGCTATCGCCTGCAAACGGAAATAATGTTAGTTCCCAATAAGGTGTCGGTTTTGACACACCAAACCAGATAGACGGATCAGGTCGATTCCATGCAACAAACCGCCGACATCATCAGCCTGCTGCGCAGCCAGTCGGGCAAATTTCCGAACCGCGAACAACTGGTCGCGGACTATGTCAGCGCACATCTGGAAGATGTCACAACCATCGCCCTGTCCGATCTGGCGAAAAATGTCGGGGTCAGCGAACCCACCGTCATTCGGTTTTGCCGCACATTGGGGTGCGACGGGTTTCGCGATTTTAAAATCCGTCTGGCGCAAAACCTTGCCGTCAGCATTCAGTATCTGACATCCGAAGACATTTCAGATGACACAACCGCCGCAGACGTTCTGTCAAACCATGTGCTGGGTGTGATCATTGATAACCTGCGTCTGCTGCGCGATCAGTTATCGTCTGATCAAATTGACCAGGCGGCGGACATTCTGGTCAAGGCACGTCAGGTGGCGTTTTTCGGGGTTGGGGGTGGATCGACCACCGTGGCGTTTGACGCGGCAAACCGCTTTTTCCGGTTGGGAATTCCGGCGCAATCGCAAAGTGACGGCTATTTGCAACGTATGCTGGCCTCGACCTTTGGCGCCGAGGACGTGATTTTTGCGATCTCCACCAGTGGTCGCCCGACGGAAATCATCCATTCCGCTGCCATTGCCCGCCAATATGGCGCCAAGGTCATCTCTTTGACCAACCCTGACAGCCCGCTTGCCGCTGAAAGTGACTTGGTCATATCAATCAATATGCCGGAAAACCCCGACATTTATAAACCAACCGCCACACGCCATGCATTTCTGGCGACAATTGATGTGATTGCGACGGCGGTGGCACGACGCATGCCCGATCAGGCCAAGGAAAAGCTGCGACGCATTCGCTCGTCGCTGCTGACGGTCAATCCCCCAACCGGGCACCAACCCATCGGCGACTAAGCTTTCTATGGCCTTAGTAATCAAGCCTGAACTGAACGCCAGCCTTGCTATCGATTTCTGTGCTTTCGCTGGTGACACTGATATTTGGCGTGACTTCAATCTCGACTTCGACGCCGCTTGACCCCGGCGTTGACCCGGCCTTGGTGCCGACATAGACCCCCTCTGTCAGGTATTTGCCGACCTTGACCTCCGGCCCGTCTTCGCCGCCACCGACGCGCAGAACATCTGCACCGATAAAGCGCCGGATGCTGCCAACCACATCAAGGCCACTACCACCGCCAGAAAGTTCGTTGAGGGCACTTGCCAGTTGCACGGCCTCGACTGCCGACAGGCTGCCTTGGGATTTGCCAAACAGGACCTGAGACAGGATTTCGTCTTCTGGCAGGGACGGATTGGATGACAGGACAAGTTCCGGATCGCTTGACGGCCCCTGGAAGCCTGCGGTCACGACGAGGTCTTCGGTGGTATAGACGCCTTCGATATCAAGCATCGGATCAGGGGGCGACGCGCCGGCAAAGGTAATCTGAGAATCCCGGATCACAAATGTTTTGCCGATGACATCAAGCTGCCCGCGCAGGGCCGATAACTGCCCGGTGATGCGTGGATCATCGGTGGTGCCGGAAATTTCAAGGCGGCCGCCCCACTCGGAATCAAGTCCCTTACCGCGCACAAACAGACGCCCCGGGATATCAACAGTCACGTCAAGATTACCGGTAAAGGCATCATCAGCTTCCTGTGTATCCTCGGTCTTTTCGACCTGCGCAGCGTCCGGCAGATTTTCAATCTCGATGGTCGGAACCGATTCCGGCAAGGCCAGGGTCAGATCGACCTCCCCGCGCAGGACCGACACCGTGCTTTGGATATCGGCCTCTGACTGGGATCCGGTCACGCTGGCTTTTACATCCGCCCAGAATTGCAGTTCATCCTTACGTGATAGGGCAACATTGCGCAGATCAGCCGACACGTCATAGCGCATCTCGCCACCGTCTAGCAGATCAAGATCAACCGATGCATCAACAGTACCTTTGCCGCCATCCGTGGCCGTAATGGACGGAATGGAAAGACCGGCCTGATCAAAGGTGCCCTCAAGCGTCATCTGATCAAGGATGGTGCCGTACTCAAGGTTTTCATATCGTCCATTGGCAAGCGCAACATCCCCGTTCCAGCGGATATCATCAAGCGTCCCAGCGACATCAAGCGCAAGTTTGATCTTGCCCGACATCTGATGATCGGGTGCCGGGACATAAGGCCAGAATTCGGCAATTTGACCATTCACACGCACGCGGGCAGAAACCGGCGCAGCAAGATCCGGGCTGAATTCCTGTTCAAGCACGGAAATGGCAAGCGGAACATTGCCTTCGGCTGTCAGTGCTTCGACATCGCCATTGCCAAGCGACGCCTGCCCGGCAAGTTTGCCTTCCTCAAGCGTGATATCAAGCTGCATTTCAAAGGGCTTCAGCCCCGCCACTGCCTTTGCCGTGATGCCGGAAATGCGGCCATTGACCTGTGCACTTGGCAAGCTCCCGCGTGTTTCACGCAAGGACGCATCAAGGTTTGCGGTGCCGCTCAGCCCGTCAAAGCCGGAAATACGCCCCCACGGACCAAGATCAAAATCATTAAGGTGGAGCTCACCCGAAATGGATTTTTGCCCGGCTTCCTGATCAAGGCTTGCGACAAGATGGCCGGTGCCAACGGTCAGGTCGGCGTCCAGCTGCTGCCGTCCGTTTTCACGCAAAACAAATTGCAATGGTTTGCGAAGTTCAATCGTCTGATCGCCAATGATCGCTTCAAGCCGATTGGCGGTCACAGCGATATCATTGCCAAGCGACAGATCAGCAGCCAAGTCGGTCGAAATCGGTACATTGCCCTGATAAAGACCCGAACTCGTCAGCGTGATGGCAAGCGCATCCATGCCACCGTCAAGATCAAGGGCAAGCTCGTCAACGGCAATTGATCCGGCAATAATGTCACGACCATCCAGCTCCGCTGAAATTTCCGGCACGTCAAACGCATTACCGACCGTCGCGGTCAGTTCAACATCCTCGATCATTGTCGGATTGGTGTCATCTGTGCTTGCCATCCGCAGGCCCTTGGCCGATGCATTTGCCGTAATGCTTTGGCGTTGCCCATCCGGACGAAGGGCAATATCGGCCGTCACGGTACCGTTCACCAAGCTCACACCAAACTGATCGAAAAATTCGGCATCGAGATTTGACAGCGTAACATCACCGCGCATTGGAATGCTGTAATCGGGCAAGGCGATATCACCACTTAACGCGACATGTTCGCCTTTAAGCGATATCTGCTCAACGCGGAGCGCATCTTTGGGCAGGACAAGATTTGCAGCCACTTCATAAGGACGGTTGGCAAAGGTGAAGTTGCCCTTATTGGCAAGCGACAACACCGCCTGTTCTGACCAAGTCATGCGGCTGGTCAGTACGATATCGGAGAATTCCTGACCCGAAACAGCAAGGCTTGGAACACCCAATTCAAACGTCCCCGCGGGTGCAGTCAGGTCACCTTCAAGATTGGCTGTCAGCTTTGCCGGGGCCATTTCAATGCCCAGATCCGGCGGCACGGCACCAGATGCAATATCAAGCGTGCTTTCAAGCGACAGTTTCCCGAATGCCTCTGTAATGCGAAGCATCAGCGGACCGTCAATCATTGCGGTATCAAGTGCGCTGACATCGACGCTGAGATCAAGATCAGGCGCAAGAGTTACATCACCCGTGATACGCGGCTCGGGCCCGACGATACGATCAAGATCGGCAATCCCGAAACCGGCCTGACTGGCTAAAACCTCAATCCCGGTTTCCAGACCACGGGCCTCCGACCAGGTCAGGCCGGGCAAGGCAACTTGCCCCTGCCCGCGCAGATCAAGCCCCAAAATCGGCGCAAAAATCGCAAGATCACGGACATCGGCCACGATGTTTGATGTCGTGACGACCAGATCCTCGTTAACGTCCGCCTGCCCGCGGAGCGTCATATCAGGCGTGTTCAACGCCAGATTGCGGATCGCAATATCGGAAAAGTCCGGCGACATCCGCGCATCAAACGACATGTCCTGCGCCGCCCCCAGAAACGCCCCCAGATCCGGGTCATCCCAATCCGTGCCGGTCGCAGAAAATGCGACGGTTGCGTCAAGTGGCTCATCCGCGTCATCGGGGGCTGCTATATCTGCCTGCAAGGCGATGTCGCCGATACGCGACACTGGCGTTTTCACATCGCGACCATTTACCCGCAGCGAGACACCGGGCATCGAAAGATTGCCATTGGCCTGAACGGAAAGCCCAAGTTCCGCCCATGAAACTGCATCGTCAAGCAGTGCCGACATTGCAGGATCAATATCGGCCGTTAAATCGGCCGCAATCAGGCTGTCTTCAAGGTCAAGTTCCGTTGTGCCCGATAGCGCCAGCACATCTGCCATCGCAATCGAAATGCGATCAAACGAAAGGATTTGTTCTAATTGATCAAATGCCCCGCCAACGCCCAGTGCCACTTCTTTATCCATGCTTGCTGGCAATTGTTCGGTTATGCGTTCCTGCGGTGAAAGCGCACCGTCGAGGGTAAATGCCACAACATCCGACGACAGTTGAACGCCAATGTCGCTTGCAAGCGATGCATACCCCGCCGCCGACAGATCAATCTTGCCTTTCCAGTCATTGGCCGGACCATCGCCATTAAGCGCAATCTTGATATCGGTTGCGCTGGCCGGATCAATGCCAGCCAGGGTCATGACAAGCCCTTCGCGCCCCAACACCCCATCAATCTCGGCTGCAAGCTGTTGTCCGGGGCCGTCAAAATCCAGATCAAGTTTTATCCGGTCGGTACCGCCATCACGCGGCTGCAAATCCAGAAAGGCGGTCGCAGACAGGTTTGTGCCAACCTTTGCCCGCCCATTCAGGCTATAGAGGAAACTGTTACCGGTAACCTGATCAACAATGGCAATTTCGCCAAGCTCAAGCGCGTCAAGCGAAACCGCCAGCGGCATGGCAAAGCCACCGCCGTCTTCGTCCTCTTCCTCGACCGTTTCCGGTGCGGTGCCGTCGGGCAAAATGACATTGGTCGTTGCCAGACTGATCTGATTGATGTGCAACCGACCAGCCAAAAGTGCCATCGGCGACCAATCAAATTCGATATCATTGATATCAAGATGTAACCCATCTGTGGCGCGATCCATCGTCACCTGATCAAGGGTCAATTCAGTCCACAAACTGCCTTCGATCCGGCCAAGTTCAAATTCGCTGTCGGTTGCGGCGGATACGGCCTCGTTGATCATCGGGGTTGCCATCCGCAATACCGGACCGGTCCCGGCAACGGCAATCAGACCCGCAAGTCCAAGCACAGTCCCGCCCAGACCATAGGCACCATAGCGCAGCCACTTTGTCGAAGAACGGCGCGATGCGTAATGTTTGGGATTATTCGGTGGTGACGTGTCAGACCCGGTCAAAATGCCTGCCCCAGACTGATATAGAATTGAAAATCGTCATCAACGTTGTCGCGTTTATCAAGTGGTACTGCGACATCAAAACGCAGCGGCCCGACGGCGGTGTAATAACGGAAGCCAAGACCGGCAGCCCATAGAAGACTGATGTCTTCGGGTTCGGATCTGGCATAAACGTTACCACCTTCGATGAATGGCACGATGCCAAAGCTTTCGGTGACACGGGCGCGGAATTCGGCACCGACTTCCAGTACGGAACGCCCGCCCAGCGGATCATTGTCGGCATCAAGAGGGCCGACTTTCTGGTATTCGTAGCCCCGGATTGATCCGCCACCACCGGAATAATAGCGTTTGTTCGACGGCAGGTTACCGCGATCCTCGCCGATAATGGTACCGGTGCGCGCACGGGCCGCCAGGACATAGTCGCCTTCGTCGTCAATCGACAGGTATTGCGACCCGACGACCGATACGGTGGTGAAACCGGTATCCTTGTCTGTCAGCCCCATATAGGGCGATACGTTGATTTCAAAACGGTTCCCCCGGCTCGGATCAAGGGGATTGTCGGTGTTGTCATGGCGCAAGATGCCCCGCAAACCGGCAAGATAGAATTCCTCGTTCGGGGAGTCTGATCCGGTCAGGTCGGAATATTCCGCAGTGACACCAAATGTGGTTGTCCAGTTTTCCCAAAGCGGACGTTCGATACCGGCAAAGCTGTCCAAGGTTGAACCCTTATAGGCGTCGGTATCGTTGTTCTTGGCGTTGGCCTCGGCCACAAAGGACTGACGCCGTTCAAGAAACTGCGGCTTTTTGAATTCTGCCGACAGACCTTGTTCAAGGCTTGAAACATCGATCCCCAACCGCAGTCGTTCACCCGCACCAAACAAATTACGATGTTCCCAGAACGCGTTGGCACCCGGACCATCAGCGGTCGAGAAATTCACCCCGCCACCGATCGAACGCATTTTGCGTTCAACCACCTCGATCTCAACCGGGATTTCGCCATTGTCATTTACCGGACCGGCAACCTTGACGATCACACTGTCAAACAGGTTGGTTTGCGCCAGATCGCGGCGTGTGGTGCGCACCTGATCGGGATGATATTGTTCGCCCGACCGCCAGCTGCGGTATCCTGCGATAAAGTCCGCATCGACGTCCTCGGCCCCATTGACGGTGATCTTGCCAAAATCGGCCTGCGGCCCGGTTTCAAAGGCATAATTGATCGTAATGGTTTTTTGCGCGGTGTCGGCCAATACGGTTCGTTTACCAGCCTCGACAAGCGGATAGCCCTGTTCGCGCAGGATATCGACACCGTATTGTTCGCCCAGAATAATCGGCTCCGCGGTCGCGCGCTGCCCGATCTCAAGGCGGGTCTTTTCAAGTTCCTTATCCGTCGCATGGCGTTCCACCACACGATCGGGGTATGTGATCACAAGGTTCACCGCCGAAATCAGATAAGGTGTGCCGACATCGATATTATAGGTCAGAACCAGTGGGGTTGGCTGTTCGGTTGTTGATGCCAATGCATCATCTCCGGACTGGCCATCGGCCGGATCTTGTTCAGCACCAGCATCAGGTGCGTCTTGGGCTGGCGCGCTCGATATATCTGCGGCGGCCTTTTCATTAATTTCAAACGTGATCTGCCCGTCATAAAATCCCTTCGACCGCAGAACAGCCTGGAACCGTTCGACGTCATCTTCTGCACGGCGTTGCAGGCCCGCGCGCGAAGCGGTCGGGCGCGACTGCAAACGGCGCGCTGTACTAACCCCATCCAATGCCGCAATCAGATTTTCTTCCTGGGGATCAATGCCGGCGATTTCGACTTCATAGGGGATGGTTTGTTGCAGATCATTTTGCGCAATCTCGCTATCAGCACCGTCGCCAAAGCCAAGCACACCACTTAAGCCCTCGTCCGAGGTGCACGCCGAAAGCATCGAGCCCGCCAGTAAAAGCGGAACGATTGCAAACCTGCGCCTGAGGATCGGAGATGTGTCTAGGATGCGTTTATTCAAACCATCTTGCCCTTGAAAGCTTTGCGGACGCAGTGCAACGTACGCCAACCTGTTTGTTTCTGATCTCTTGTTTATATAAGTGCAAACGATCAGGATGATTAAATGTTTCACAGCAGGCCCAATGAAAACACCTTATTTTTATTGGACCTGCTGGTCGAGTGTGACCTGTGCCATGATCCATGAAAAAAAGGCATGGCTATGAACAATAAATGCGCTTGCGACGAACGATCTTTGGGCGTACCGGAAGTTGAGCGCAACATATTTACCCTCATCGTAGGAGAGCTGCACAGTGACTTTGCCCCAGACCAATACTGTCATCATCCGTGCAGCCGTGCGCGACGACCTTGATGGTCTTTGCGCGCTTGAAAGCGGCAATTTCGAAAGCGACCTGATTTCGCGGGCTTCTTTTTCGCGGTTCCTGCGTCAGGCCAGCGCGCGCCTTCTTGTCGCAGACGCCGGTGATGCCGATCATCCTGAAATTGTCGGGTATGGTTTGCTGTTGCTGCGCACCAATACGGTTACGGCACGGATTTACTCGCTGGCGATTGCAAAAGACTGGCGCGGCAAGGGTTTGGGCACACAGCTTTTGGCTGGCCTTGAAAATCTGGCGATGGATGCGGGATGCACGCGCATGCGCCTTGAAGTGCGTGTGACCAATGAAACCGCACGCAATCTATATGAACGCCATGGCTATGTCCGGATTGCCGACCTTCCGGGATATTACGAGGATGGCAGTGATGGCGTCCGCCTTGAACACGCACTTTATGATGGCGAAAGCGCTGTCAGCCCGGCGGTTGCCACCGGCGCGCCGCTGATTTTGGTCGACCGTCTGTCGGATCAACGCTTTGCCGTGTCTGGCGCACGTGTCATGCGGGTGCGCGATTATCTCGCACTTGATCACGGTGTACGCAACCGGCGCGTGATCAACCTGTGTCAGTCCTACGAATATCTTTCGCGGGGTTACTATTGCAGCCTTCTTGCGGCCGCCCGCGCAGAGCGCGTCATTCCCGAGGCCGATGTTCTTTTGGATTTGAACTGGAAACGGCTTCAGAAAACTGCCCGTGCGGAACTCAGCCCGCAAATCATCGAGGCACTGGAAAAATCCGGCCAGACGCCTGATCAGGCCCCGGATCATATCGATGTCTATTTCGGGCGAACTGCCAACAAGAAGTTTCGTCAGATTGGCGAACGCGCCTTTGATCAGTTCCGCTGCCCGATCTTGCGTCTGCATCTGAACAAGCAGGATCGCAGGATTTTGCGCGAAATCGAAGCCCCGTCGATCAGCCAGCTTGATGACGACAAACTTGTCGAGTTCGAGGCAGCACTCCGTGCCTATCTACGTGGGCGTGTGCGCAAACAGGGTAACGTCACCCCGCCGACCGCCCTTGTCGCCATCCTGCATGATCCGGACGAAGTTCTGCCACCGTCTGACAAGGAAGCACTTGCCAATTTCGTGCAGGCCGCATCCGATCTTGGGGCCAAGGCCGAGTTGATTACCGCCAAGGATTTCCATCATCTTTCGGAATTTGATGCCCTTTTGATCCGCGAAACCACGGCCCTTGATCACCATACCTATCGCTTTGCCAAGCGGGCGGTAAAGGAAGGTATTCCGGTGATCGATGATCCGGACTCGATGCTGCGCTGTACCAACAAGGTCTATTTGGCCGAATTGCTGCGCACACACCGTATCCCGGCACCCAAAAGTGCGATTTTCGATAAGCGCCGCATTCCCGACATCGCAAAGCAATTCAGTTTCCCGTCGGTTCTGAAGGTGCCCGATGGCTGCTTCTCGCGCGGGGTGCGCAAGGTCAAGTCGCCAGAACACCTGAACGAAGTCGCGACCGAGATGTTCAAGAACTCCGAACTTCTCGTCATTCAGGAATATGTCGAAACCACATTTGACTGGCGGATTGGCGTTCTGGGTGGTGAAGCCATCTTTGCCAGCCGCTATTTCATGGCACCGGGCCACTGGCAGATCGTCAAACACGAAGATGATGGCAAAAGCTATGAGGAAGGCGGGTTTGAAACCCTTGCGGTCGAAGATGCCCCTGCTGACATCGTTGCCACTGCCCTTGCCTCTGCCCGTTTGATGGGCGATGGCCTTTATGGTGTCGATGTCAAGGAAACGCCCTATGGCCCGATGGTGATCGAGGTCAATGACAACCCGAATATCGATGCCGGGGTCGAGGATGTGGTTCTGGGCATGGATTTGTATCGCCGGATCATTGCGCATCTTCTTGGCAAGATTGCGCGCCCATAAGGGCCTCTGCAGCATTCCATAAAAGAAAAAGGCCGGGTTTTTACCCGGCCTTTTTGTCAATGAAGACAGCGGCTTGTAGTTTATCACGGCCATAGCGCGCCATCAGATCAAACTCGTGACGCAGGATCGGCACCGACAGGCAATCGCTGCCGGTATAGGGTTCATGGTCTTCGCCAATGTCGGGATCACTGACATAGACAAACCGGTCATCAAAGCCCGAAACCACCACCCAATGCGGGATTTTATCGCCATAAATGCGGTATTGGCTGATCAGGACCAGGGCCATTTTGCCCTGTTTGGTGCGTTCTTCGATCTCGGCAATGCCAAACGGGCCGGTCGTAACCGAAATACCGGCATCAAGTGCCTGACGGGCAAAGTCGTAATGGACCAGTTCGACCACTTCGCGATTTTTCGGTTTGCGCACGGTATCAACAAATAACGGCCCGTCCCGGCTGCTCAGCACTTCGACATCAAAGCCGCGCTTGTGCGCCGCCAACGCCAAACCCAGCGGGCCACAGCCACCATGGCCAGATGTCATGAAAATCGTGGTGGCTTCGCGCCACAGCGCGATCTCAAGATTACGATCAAGTTCGATATCCTGATCCAGCGCATTCATCGCCATCATCAAGGCCGCCGGACCACAGGTAAATGGCAGGGTCTGGTGATAGAAATGGATGGGCGATGGCAAATGCATGGCATTGGGAACCAATACCTTTTCCATGCGAAGTGCATTCGAATGATCGGGATAATAGTCCGGATAAAGGGCAAATTCGCGATATCCGACTGCCTTGAAAAGCCGGATCGCATCCTTGTTTTTCTGGCTGACTTCAAGGCGCAGGATCGGTGTGCCGAAATCAAGGCTGAGTTCTTCGGCCCGTTCAATCAGGGCACGACCAATCCCCTGCCCGCGCTGATCAGGTGACACCGCCATCGAATAAAGGCGCGCAAGCGCGACGTTGCTGCGAAAAATCACCAGCGCGTAGCCAACTACAACGCCCCCGTCCTTGGTGGTTTCTGCCACGGTCAAACGCGCGGTTTCACTGCCGACGAAACGTTTGAAGGCACGCCGGGTCAGTCGGTCGACTTCAAAGGACCGGTTTTCAATCTCGCACAAGGCGTCGAGATCATCGTTCCTGGCCAGTCGAAATCTGATGTTGGAAAGTTGGTCTGCGTTTGACGTCATACCGGTGCCACTTGATAAAACCATGCCAGATACAGCATGCGCGGACATATCGTCATGAAACGCACAAAAGGAATAGTGCAATTTATGCGATGCTCACTGCGTTTTTTGCACAGCAACGCACCGCATAACCTGCAAATTCAAACGGCTTAGCCGCGTGCTGCGATCCGTGGTGCCAGCGGCGCCATATCATATCCGGCCTCCGCCGCGGCCTTGACGATATCGCCAACCTGCATCTGCCCGGCATTGGCCAGCGACCACAGGATGGTGCAGCGTGTACCACTGCGGCAATAGGCAAAGATGGGCTTTTCGGCGGCGGCCAGATTGGCTGCAAAGGCATCCGCATCCGCGTCCGACACATTGCCGCTTGCGACGGGCTGGAAGATCGCCTTCATACCGGCAGCCTCGGCCTTGGCGGCGACTTCGGAAAATGACGGCTGCCCGGGATCTTCGCCATCCGGGCGGTTGCAAATGATGGTCTTGAAACCGGCAGCAGCAATTTCGTCAATCGCAGCAAGCGGCATTTGCGGGGATACAGTCAGTTCATCACTCAGGCGTTTCATTTTTATATTCCGTTCGTCGTTGCTGGTCGCCGTGCCCAAGTGTGGGCATCAACAGCACGTCTATCCAACATACCGCAGAGATCTACGGACGCCAGCATAACGTTCAAACAACAACAGATCGAACGGAATATTCCGGTTTCAAACGCCGTTTATTACCTTATTTGGAAAGCGGACAGGTCCGCAGGCCAAACAGCATGTAAAGCGGGCAGAAACGCAGTGCCGCAGTCGCCAACATGACAACACCTGCAGCAATCATCACCCAGCCATAAACGCCGTACGCCATGCCGCCACCTTCGGGCGCGGCAGAAACAAACGGAATGGCCAGCAAAACAACACCGGCAATCGCACGGACAACACGGTCGAGGGTTCCAACATTCGCCATAACTTCCTCCTTGGGAAAAGCTCTGATGGAATGATTTATAACATTATAATCCAATCGATTACTTTGATACTTATCAATCACCTCCATGCGGATCGGTACTTTGATGGATGCCCTGCTTCGTGGCTTGCCCAATGGTTGCGAGCATGCCAAAAGTTCAAAACCCAAATGATATCAAGCTCCTCAGGAAACGCGCAGATATGAGCAATACCGCAAAGGCCGTTCAGGATTTTCCGTCATGGCGTCTAACCAATCCGAATGGTGTGTTTTCAGATTGGCTGAAGGCATCCTGCGCGGATCAATGGCGTGCGGTAACCCACCATGTCTTTACCGATGCCTGGGGTGATGCAGCACTTCCCAAGGCCAATCTTGAAAACTACCTTATTCAGGATCACCGGTTTATTGATCGGTTTGTTGCCCTGCTGGCCGCGGCCGTATCGCGCGCACCAAGCCTGAAGGATCGCATTCCGGGGTGTCAGTTCCTTGCCCTGGTCACGGGCGAAGAAAACACCTATTTCGAACGATCCTTTGCCGCCCTTGGCGTGTCAGATGATGCACGTGAAAACATGCCGGACTGGCCGGCAACAGCAGCGTTCAAGCAGCTTATGAAAGATGCCACGGACAGCAACAGTTACGCCAATATGCTGGCTGTTCTGGCCGTTGCCGAGGGCACCTATCTTGGCTGGGCGGATCGGGTCAACAAGGCCATCGCCAAACGCCCCGATGATTTCTGGTACGCCGAATGGATTGATCTGCATGTCGGGGGGTATTTTGAAAGTGTCGTTGCCTACCTGAATAGCCAACTGGATCAAGTCGGACCGTCACTGTCAGAGGAAGACCGCGCCGAATGCCTGTCCTATTTCAAACGTGCAACCGATCTTGAATGTCAGTTCTTTGATACGGCATGGGGACCACAAGAATGATCACAATTCGTCCGTTTGCGAACAGTGATGCCACGGCCTTGGTCGAAATTTATCGCCACTCCGTTACGGAAATTGGCCCCAACGCCTATAACCCCGAACAGGTTGCGGTGTGGGCAAAGCTTCTGCCGACGCCGGAACGGTTTATCGAAATCATGACAGATGGACGGTTCAGCCTTGTCGCGGTTGATGACAATGATCAGGTTGTCGCCTTTGGCGATGTCGAGGCCGATGGCCATATCGGGTTTCTGTATGCCCTGCCCGATTTTGCGGGCAAAGGTATTGTGACAAAGCTGTACGACGCGCTTGAAACGCACGCCCGCAAACAGGATATCGGCAAGCTTTATTCCGAGGCCAGTGAATTTGCCAAATCCTTCCTGCTTAAACAGGGCTTTAGCGTTGTGGAGCGTCGCGATTTCGAAGTCGCTGGTGTCCCCATTCACAATTACGCGGTTGAAAAGCGCCTGCGGGCACCACGCTGAACCAAATCACTGCATCACACATAAAAAAAGGCTGCCATCCGGCAGCCTTTTTCTCTAGTCGCGCAGGCCACGCTTGGCGGCCCCCAAAACACGATCAATAAACACATCCGACTGCCCGATATAATTGACCGGGTTACGGATATGCGCCCAATCCACCGGGGCGTCGGTCAGTTTTGGCAATTCATCAAACAGGTTCGATGCGTTTTCTGCCGACTTGGCAATCGCATCTTTGACCAGTTTATCCGCGGCATCGCGGCCAAGGTGATCGGCCAGCGCAAATGTTGCGGCCTCTGCCAGCATCGCCCCGCGTGACAGTTCAAGGTTTTCGGCCATGCGGCTGGCATTGATCTTAAGATCCGGCACCATATCAACCGCCTGCGCAAGTGCGGCACCGGTTGCTGTAATGATCTGTGGCAAGGTCAACCATTCCAGAAGCCAGCTTGCCCCGCTTCGTTCATGATCATGGAGCTGCGCCTGGGCAAAGGTGCCCAGCAGCCCGGCATTGAAACGCGCAAGGGTTACCAGCATTTCCGCCTGCACCGGATTGGATTTATGCGGCATGGTCGACGAACCGCCGCCCTTGCCCGGTTGAACCTCGGCAATTTCGGACTGTGCAAGCAGAACCAAGTCCTGCCCCATCTTGCCAAGCGCGCCGGTTAACGCTGTTAACTGGCTTGCGAAATCAACAAGGACGTCACGCTGCGCATGCCAGGGCATATCGGCAAGCGGAAGTTCAAGTTCTTCGGAAAGATTGCTTTCGACGTCTGCGGCCTTCACCCCGATCGAGGCCAATGTCCCCGCAGCGCCGCCAAACGAAATGCGCAACAAATCCGATGACAGGCTATCAATCCGATGATCAATCCGTACAAGCGGTGCGAGCCATCCGGCAGCCTTGAGGCCAAAGGTCGTCGGGACAGCCTGTTGGGATCGCGTCCGACCGATCATTACCGTTGTGCGATGGGTGTCGGCATGGGCAGACAGCGCCTTGGCCAGTTTGCGAATGCGGCGACGGATAATCGCAACCGCATCACGCAGCTGCAGGACAAGTGCGCTATCAACCACATCCTGGCTGGTGGCGCCAAAATGGACATAGCGTGCGTCGTCACCACCAATTTCCGCCTTGAGCGCCTTAACAAGGGCTGGGACCGGCACACCGGCACTGGCCGTTCCCGCCGCAAGGCTTGCCGGATCGGGTGTAAAGTCACGGCAAACTTCGGCGATGCGGGTGGCACTTTTTTCGGGAATCACACCTGCGCGCGCCTCGGCCGCGGCAAGGGCCGATTCAAAAAGCAGCATGGATGCAATCTGTGCCCGGTCATCAAACAGGGCTGCGATCTCCGGATCGGAAAACAGATCTCCAAGCAGGGCAGAGTCAAAGGGTGAAACGCTCATCAGGGTTCATCCACCGTTCAAACAGGTGTGAAATCAAGTCGATAGTGTCGCGCCAGCAACCATATTGGTCAATAACGCAAAAAGAAGCCCCTGCCCGTCAACCGGCACAGGGGCACCTTTTTCAAGATCAATCAGCCATCAGCCTCAAACAGCTTCAAGCGCAATCGCGATCCCCTGACCGACACCAATGCACATGGTCGCCAGTGCACGCTTGCCACCAGCACGTTTCATTTGAAGCGCAGCCGTGCCGGTGATACGTGCACCCGACATACCCAACGGATGACCAAGGGCAATCGCACCACCATTCGGGTTCACACGCGCATCGTCATCGGCAATGCCAAGATCACGAAGCGTTGCAAGCCCTTGGGATGCAAAGGCTTCGTTGAGTTCGATCACGTCAAGCTGCTCTGTCGACCAGCCAAGACGTGCGAGAAGTTTTTTCGACGCCGGTGCCGGGCCAAAGCCCATGATGCGCGGCGCTACACCCGCAGTCGCACCACCAACAACCCGTGCAATCGGGGTCAGGCCGTATTTCTTGACCGCGGCCTCCGATGCTATGATCAGGGCCGCGGCCCCGTCATTGACACCCGATGCGTTGCCAGCCGTAACCGAGCCGCCTTCGCGGAACGGGGTCGGCAATTTGGCAAGCTTTTCGGCCGTGGTGCCCGGACGCGGATGTTCATCCTTGTCCACGACAATGGCATCGCCTTTACGCTGCGGGATGGTGACCGGGGTAATTTCCTCGGCCAGATTACCATTTTCCTGTGCGGCAACCGCCTTGTCCTGCGACCGGGCGGCAAAGGCATCCTGATCTTCGCGCGAAATATTGAAGTCCTCGGCAACGTTTTCGCCGGTTTCGGGCATGGAATCCACGCCGTACTGTTTCTTCATCACCGGGTTGACGAACCGCCAGCCGATGGTGGTGTCATAAATTTCCGCATTGCGCGAAAATGCCGACGTCGCCTTTGGCATGACAAACGGCGCACGTGACATGCTTTCAACGCCACCGGCAATCATCAGATCGGCTTCGCCCGATTTGATGGCGCGGGCGGCCATAATGATCGCATCCATGCCCGAACCGCACAGACGGTTGACCGTGGTTCCGGTCACTGTTTCCGGAAGCCCTGCCAAAAGCGACGACATACGCGCAACGTTGCGGTTGTCTTCACCAGCCTGGTTGGCACAGCCAAAGATGACATCGTCAACAGCGGCAAAATCCAGATCCGGATTGCGGTCGATCAGCGCCTTAAGCGGAACAGCGCCAAGATCATCGGCGCGCACCTGCGACAGGCTGCCACCAAAGCGGCCAATCGGGGTGCGGATATAATCGCAAATATATGCGTCAGCCATTTCTAAGATCCTTATTATTGCTCTTACTGCTGGTCCCCGTGGGCCTTGGCGGTACGAGCATGCAGTTCACGCAGAACCTGCAATTCTTTCTCGGACGGGATCGCAGTTTCCGCGACTTCGTCGGCAAACTCAACATCCCAACCGGTATTTTCGATGATTTCTTCGCGGGTTACGCCCGGATGGATCGAGGTCACAACGAATTGCTTGCCCTCCGGATGCGGTTCCATGATGCAAAGATCGGTGATCAGACGCGACGGCCCCTTGGTATCAACGCCGTAAGATGCACGGTCATTGCCACCCTTGCCGTGACCAAGCGATGTCACGAAATCGATCTTTTCGACAAAGCCACGTTTGCTTTGCTTCATCACCAAAAACACTTCGCCACAGCTGGTCGCGATTTCCGGCGCACCACCGCCACCCGGCAGACGGACTTTGGGGTTGTCGTAATCACCAATCACGGTGGTGTTGATGTTGCCGTACTTGTCAAGCTGGGCCGCACCAAGGAAGCCAACCGAAATCTTGCCACCCTGCAGCCAGTAACGGAACATTTCCGGCACGGCGACGGTGTTCACAGCGGTTTCGCACAACTCACCATCACCGATCGACAGCGGCAGGACGTCCGGTTTGGTACCAATCGTGCCACTTTCATAAATAAGCGTAATGTCGGGCGCATGGGTCAGGCGTGCCAAGTTGCACGCAGCCGACGGCATCCCGATGCCAACAAAGCACACATCGTCGTTTTTAAGCGCACGTGCAGCGGATACCGTCATCATTTCAGTCGGGGTATATTCAACCATGATTTTTCCTCCGCTTAGCCTTTGTTTGCTTCACGCTTGGCCGCGAAATCTTCGGGACCGCCATTAATGACATGCTCTTCGAGCCAGGCCTGGAACGTTTCGCGATCACGTGCAATCGGATCCCATGCCTTATAGAACGCGTTGTCGCGCTTATAATATCCTTGGGCGTAGGACGGATGCGCCCCACCCGGCACTTCAACAATCGCAGTCACCGCCCAGTTCGGCAGCATGACGGCGTTGGGTGAAATATCGCCGAAATCATCGACGATCTCTTCGACAGTGATGATCGATTTTTTAGCGGCCAGAACGGCTTCTTTCTGCACACCGACAATACCTTCAAACAGGACGTCGCCCTTTTTGTTGGCTTTCTGGGCATGCACGACAGTGACATCCGGGCGGATCGCCGGAACAGCGGCAAGGCTTTCGCCAGTGAATGGGCATTCGATGAACTTGATGTTCGGGTTCACACGCGGCAATTCCGCCCCGCGATAGCCCTTGAACACCGCACAAGGCAGGCCAGCCGCACCCGCGTCATAGGCATTTGCCATCGCTGCGTGGCTGTGTTCTTCGATTTCAAGCTTGGTCGGCCAGCTTTTTTCATAGGCATCGCGCAGACGGTGTAACGAGCCGACACCGGGGTTACCGCCCCAGGAAAAGATCAGCTTCTTGGCACAACCGGCACCGATCAACTGATCATAGATCACATCAGGTGTCATGCGGACCAAGGTCAGGTTCTTGATGCCCTGACGGATAATCTCGTGCCCTGCGGCGTGCGGGATCAGATGGGTAAAGCCTTCCATCGAGATGGTGTCGCCATCCTTAACGCAGGATGCGACGGCCTCTTTAAGCGACATGAAACGTGCAACCACGGCAAAACTCCTGTGGCATCAATCCAAAACATTAGAAACGCGGGGCAACTGCCCCGGCAGTGCAGGAAATTCAGGTCGATGGCTGCGACCGCCGGCTTTCCCCAAAGCAGCGGACGCAGCCATCGGGCCAGATCGACTTACACGTCGAAGAACACGGTTTCAGCATTCCCCTGCATGTGAATATCGATCCGGTATTCAATCCCCGTCGGGGTTTCGACACGCTTGGCAATCAGGGTGTCGCGACGATCCGCTGGCACCGACTGCAAGACAGGGTCCTTGGCATTCAGATCCGCCTCATCGTCGAAGTAAAAACGGGTAAAGGCGTGAACCAGCATGCCGCGCATAAAGACGATAACGTTGACAAACGGCGCCTCGGCATCGGCAACAACACCCGGCTTTACCGTATCAAACCAAAAGCGCAGCTTGGCATCCGTGCCGGTGCCGCAACGGCCAAGCCCGCGGAAACCGGTATCAGCCACATCAATCGGCTTTTCGTTGTAATTGCCGTCGGCGTCGGCCTGCCAGATTTCGATCATCGCGTCATTGACCGGGTTGCCGTCGCCATCAAAGACGGTACCGGTAATGCGGATATGTTCACCCTTGGCATCCGGGCCGGCAACGGTCGGATCGGCGATGTCGGTAAAGTCGTATGCGTACTGGCCTGCGGTCAAGCCATAGGCGAAATACGGACCAACCGTCTGAGAGGGGGTTTCACCATAAGCCATGACTTAATTCTCCATCGGGGTGCCGTTGCGTCCACGCAGGACAATGTCGAACTGATAACCAAGGGCAAAGCCCTCCTCGGTCTTGTCGATCGAGAATTTGGCAATCAGGCGTTCACGGGCTGCTGCGTCCTCGGTGCCAAGGAAAATCGGATCAAGATCAAGCAGCGGATCACCCGGGAAATACATCTGGGTCACAAGACGGGTGGCAAAACCCGGACCAAACAACGACAGGTGAATATGGTTCGGACGCCAGGCATTGAAGTGGTTGCCCCACGGATAGGCCCCCGGCTTGATGGTATAGAATTTGTAGTTGCCCTGATCATCGGTAAAGCAACGCCCCGACCCGCGGAAGTTCGGATCCAGCGGCGCGTCATGCTGATCGACCTTGTGCACGTAACGGCCTGCTGCGTTCGCCTGCCAGACTTCGACCAGGATATTGGGCTGCGGACGACCATCGGTATCCATCACCCGGCCATGCACAACAATGCGTTCGCCAAGCGGCTCGCCATTGACGACACCGTTCTTGGTCAGATCGAAATCAAGCTCACGCACAGATGCCGGGGCAAAACGCGGACCGGTGCCCTCGGTCAGTCCCGATTTGATGGCAAGCGGTGCTTGGGTCGGACCACGCAACAGGGTCGATTTGTAACC